>VEPB01000516.1 GCA_012026715.1 Methylococcaceae bacterium
GTCTGATGGGATAACACGCAGTGCACCCAGACCGCCTCCCCAAGTTCCTCGCGGTTCAGCATGAGGTCGGCGGAAACCGGCTGGTCCTGCTGTTCGGCCTGCTTGATGAGATCGTGCATGCGGGCCGGATCGTCGAAAGCGATGGCGAGAAAGTCGGCGCCACTCCGTTCCACCGGCTGTCCGGCGGGCCAACGCAGCACCCGACCCAAGGAGGGGTTGGCAGTCAGCAGGACGCCCTGGCGATCCAGCTGAAAGATGCCGGCGCTGGTGGTCTCGAAAATATTCCGGAGTTTGCGCTCCATTCCCTGGACGTCTTCCCTCAGCTGCCGCTCGGCGACAAACTTCTCCTCGAGGGTGTCAAGCAAGCCATTGATATCCGAAACCAACTGTCCCAATTCGTCGTCCCCATGCCGCGGCAGCGGGTTCAGCCGATCCGCCTCGCCGGCGTTGATCTCGTGCAGCCGGGCGGAAACCCGTGCCAGCGGCACGGTAAGCAGAGAACGCACCAGTCCAACTACCAGCAGCGCGGTGATGGCAATCAGGGTGACCGAGTTGAGGGCCCCCGTCACCGCGGCGTGACGGGCTTCCTGCAAGGTGAAACGCGCCTCGGGGACCACCGTTAGCCGGCCTACCTCTTCGTCGTCCGCAAACGGCGAATGCAGCGTCCGCACCACCGGCTCATGGCGCGGCACCTCAGTATTGCGGGCCTGACTGAGCTCCAATCCCTGGCCGTTGGATATCTGCGCACGGTGCACGATGTCGTTGCGCAGCAGCCCCTCGAGCACATCTTCGGCGATCTGGCCATTGCCGCTGTAAGCGGCAATGGCGGCGGTGCTTTCCACGGTATCCAGCAACTGGTTGAGCATCACCACGGTCTTGTCGGTGGAGCGCTTCAGCTCGCTGACCCAAAAAGCCGCGGAAATCAACGCCGCCAGCAGCGTGGTTCCCCAGAACACCGCGCGGGCCAGTTTGTGGTGGAGATGCCGACGGCGTGTTGGCATACGATCAGGGCAGGATCAGCAGCACGCGAACGCTGCCATCCAGATGCGCCTTGTCGATGTAACCGATGGCGCCTTCGTTGTCGCGGATGGTCTTCAGCATGGCGGCATCGTCGGGAACCTGGAGGGGCGGCGAGGCCTGCCCGGTGAACAGGATGCGCGCCCAATAGGCGTTGATCTGTTCCAGCGAGCGCCCGGTCAGGCGCCGGTAGAACTCCGCCCGTAGCGGCGATGACTGGTCGATGGGCAAGGCGACGCGGTCGTTGGCGAAACTGCGGGTCCGCCCCATAAAGACGTCCTGGACCTGCTTGCTCGTCATGGCATCCAGCGGATTTCGGGGATTGACGATGACCGCCACGTCCGCGTTCGCCGCCGAATGCAGCAGGAGCAACAGGACGAGTGGCAGGCGTTTTCCGTTCATGGCATCAGAACAGAAAATCCACGCCCAAGGACCACAGATTAACCTCCCGCGGGGTCGGCCCCGAAAACGGTTCCTGCCACAGCTGGGTACCGTTCTCACCCAGCCAATAGTGGCTCCACTGAGCCTTGAGCGCGATGTTTTCATGCACATCCCAGCGCACCCCCAGCGAAATGGACTTCTGGTCGACGCCGTTGCCGTTCAGGATCGCATCCACGGTATCGCGGAATCCAACCAGGGCCGGTATCGGCAACAGCGGCTGGGAAACCGGGATACGATCCTTGAAGGTTTCGGCGATGCCCAGCAGGGTGTATAGGGTCACCGGACCGACCCGCCGTCCCAGGCTCAAGTAGCCGTTGGCGCCGCTCGGATAAAAGGTGAAGTTGGAATCGATGTAGGCCGCCTCCATCTGCGCCAGCCAGGTTCCGTCGTCGTAGCCCATGCCGATGAAGCTATATTGAACGACCTTGCCGCGCACCGAAAACCGGTTGCCGACCTGCGCCGCGCCAGGCCACAACAGCCTGACGGCGGGATCGTTCAACGCTGACGTCAGGGCTTGAAGCGGCGCTTCCCGCAAGGTTTCGGTGTGCGTATACCCCACGCGCAGTCGCCAATCCCCCAATTCGTACACCAGACTGCCGCCTGCCACGAGGGACGCGGCATCAAAAATCTGTGAAAGGGTTGCGGGCACCTGATAGTAACTAAATCCGCCAAAAGCCTTCAGCGTCACAAACCCGTCGCCGACCACCAGCTTCCGGGTAACGTCGGCGCCGTCGAAATGGTATGCCGGCAAGCCCCCATAGAACTCGTGGGGAGGCCGTATCCAGGGATAGGCATAGCCGACGTTGCGGTACTCGGACAACAAGAAGACATCGAAGCCGAGCCGGCCCACCCGGACGTTCAGGTCTGGCTGCGGCCGCCAGCGCAGATAGGCCCAATCGAGGTTTTGTTCGACAAAATCGCCGGGATGGCTGCGCGCCACCCATTGAATACCGGCATGCCAGTCATCACTGAAATTTGCGTCCAACTGCACACCGAACCTGGAATCCGGTTCGAAACTGCCATTGCGCCGCGCTCCGATGTCCTGGCTGGTGTCGCGGCGAAATCCGATCCGGTCGGTATCGCTGCCGACCAGGACGGCGGTTCCGAAACCCTTGACGCTCAACTGTGGCTCGGAGTGGGCCGAGAGGGGCAGCAAACCCGGCAACAAGGCGACCAACAGCTTGACAGTGTCTTTCATGGCACGACCCGATCAGTGCTTGGGCATAAAGCGATCCGGACCCTAAGCTTAGTCTCGAATCGGTCCTAGGCGACTTGGCGCCATCCCCCGCTAAGCCGCTCCGCCGTTCGACTTTCGCCCGTCCGCCGATTATCATGCGGACTATTTGCTGACCCCTTCGACCTCCATGGAACCGACTACAGGCGAACTCCTGCTCTCGGGCATCAAGCTCATGCTGATCGGCATGACCATCGTCTACCTGTTTCTCGCGCTGCTGGTCGGGGTCATCAAACAAACATCCAAATGGTTTCAGCGCGATGAGCCGGAGTCGCCGACCCAACTGCAGGCCCCGCGTCCGGTTCCTGCTCGTGGCGGACTGCCGGGCCGTCAGGAGATCGTCGCCGCCATCGCCGCGGCGATCCATCAGTACCGAAACCGCTAAGTCCAACTGAATTCTTTCCAGGAGTAACCCCATGGCCACTCCGCTAGGCATAACCGAGGTTGTCCTGCGCGATGCACACCAATCCCTGCTTGCCACCCGCATGCGGATCGACGACATGCTGCCGATCTGCGAGAAACTCGACCGGGTCGGGTTCTGGTCCATGGAGAGCTGGGGCGGCGCCACCTTTGACGCCTGCATCCGCTACCTGGGAGAAGACCCCTGGGAACGCATCCGCCTGCTGAAAAAAGCGATGCCCAACACCCGCCAGCAGATGCTGCTGCGCGGCCAGAACCTGCTGGGTTACCGCCACTACGCCGATGACGTGGTGGAGCGTTTCGTGGAGCGGGCGGCCGACAACGGCGTGGACGTGTTCCGCATCTTCGACGCCCTCAACGACCCACGCAATTTCGAGCGCGCCGTCAAGGCCACCATCGCGGTCGGCAAGCACGCCCAGGGTACCATTTCCTACACCGTCAGCCCGGTTCACACCATCGAGATGTGGGTGGACCTGGCCAGGCGCCTGGAGGACATGGGCTGCCATTCGGTGGCGATCAAGGACATGGCGGGCCTGCTCAAGCCCTATGTGGCGGAAGAACTGGTGAAGCGGCTCAAGCAGGCCGTCACCGTGCCCATTCACATGCAATGCCACGCCACCACGGGCCTGAGCACCGCCGCCATCGTCAAGGCGGTGGAAGCCGGCATCGACAACGTCGACACCGCCATCTCGTCCATGAGCATGACCTACGGCCACAGCCCCAC
>VEPB01000159.1 GCA_012026715.1 Methylococcaceae bacterium
CGGTTGCCATTCCCAAGCAGTTCATGGAGAAAGCGAAAACCTCCACGGGATTGACGGTCACCGTGGACATCTTGGCCGGGTTCTACGAGACCGGAAGGACGTGTGCCGCCGATTTTTTGGAAACGATGAGGATCGTTTTTGACGAGCACCTTCCGCGGTGGAACTACCACGCCATCCCGCTGCCAGCCTGATTTCGGAAAGTTATTAATGACCAAGTCCTAAGGAAGGACGTAACACTCGTGTCCTCGAAACAGCCGAAATCGGGCTCTTCCGAGTGTGACAGATGCGGCTACAGCGAGCGGGCCAGAAAAGGCCCCGCGGAGCGGATTAGTTCAACAGAGTACTAGAGGTTAAGAATACAATGTCGCTTGTTGAGAACCCTGACCCTGGCCTCTCCCAGAGGGAGAGGGAAAGGTTGCATGACCTTCTTTTCTTAACCACTAGTAATCCAGATAGCAGGCAGGATCACCGCGCCGCATTGAATCAACTCCAGCGATCCGATTGGCCGATCCTGGAAAATACCGTTTTCCCGTAAATTCCGCCATGTCCAAACGCCCCAAACGCAAACCCCTGCCCACGGAACCTTGCCTGACCGAAATCGAATCCCTAAGCCCCGAGGGGCGGGGCGTGGCCCACGTGGACGGCAAGGCGGTGTTCGTGTTCGGCGCGCTACCGGGCGAGCGGGTCCGGTTCGTCTATACGTCCATGTACCGGGATCACGCGGAAGGCAAGACCGTCGAGGTGCTGGAGGCTTCGCCGTTGCGGGTGGAACCCCGCTGCCCCCATTTCGGCGTTTGCGGTGGCTGCAGCCTGCAACATTTGGCCGAGGATGCCCAGATCGAGCAGAAGCAGCACCTGCTGCTGGAGCAATTCCGGCGCATCGGCAAGGTGGAGCCGGAGTCGGTATTCCCGCCGCTGACCGGTCCCCATTGGGGCTATCGGCACAAGGCCCGCCTTGGGGTGAAATGGGTCGCCAAGAAGGGCAAGGTGTTGGTCGGGTTTCGGGAGCAGGCCAGCGCCTTCATCGCCGATCTGGAAACCTGCGCGGTGCTGCATCCGCAGGTGGGCGAACGATTGCAGCCGCTGGCGGCGATGCTGGCCAAATTGACGATCCGCGACCGCCTTCCGCAGATCGAAGTGGCGGTGGGGGACGTGGGCGCGGCGCTGGTGTTTCGGGTACTGGCGGACCCCTCTCCGGCCGATCTGGAGTTGCTGCGCTCGTTCGGCATGGAACAGGACTTCGACATCCATCTGCAGCCCGGCGGACCCGGCAGCGTGGCAGCGCTTCACCCACCAGAACCCGAACCGCTGAGCTACCGTCTGGCCGGGGCAGGAATTGAATTCCGCTTCCAGCCCACCGACTTCACCCAGGTCAACGTGGAGATCAACCGCCGCATGGTGGATCGGGTGCTGGAGATCCTCGATCCGCAAGCCGACGACCATGTTCTGGATTTGTTCTGCGGTATCGGCAACTTCACCCTGCCGCTGGCGCGCAAGGCCGGCAGCGTGGTCGGCGTTGAAGGTAGCCGGGAGTCGGTGGAACGGGCGCGGATGAACGCTCAGCTCAACGGCATCGGCAACGCGGAATTTCATATCGCCGATCTGGCTGGAGAAACGGCCGATCTGGCCTGGGCGCGGCTGCACTACGACAAGGTCTTGCTGGACCCATCACGGGCGGGCGCCGATGGGGTGTTGCAACTGGCTACCCGCTGGGGCGCCAAGCGGGTGGTCTACGTCTCCTGCAACCCCGCGACTCTGGCCCGCGATTCCGGAATCCTGGTGCATCAACACCACTATCGGCTGATCGGGGCGGGGGTGATGGATATGTTCCCGCATACTGCCCATGTGGAATCCATCGCCCTGTTCGAGCGGAGTTGATCGACAGTGCCGCTCAGCGGCTACGGTAGAACACCATCTCCTTCTTCTCGTTCTTCATGCGCAGCCTCAGCCGTTCGCCCACCAGCCGGTAACCGCGGGCCGTCTCCAAAGTCTTGACGTACTCATCC
>VEPB01000214.1 GCA_012026715.1 Methylococcaceae bacterium
AGTGACCAGAGAACCAGTAGAAAACTGGAAAGTGTGACCTGCATTGGTTTCATGTGCCTTCCCCTTGGAGTTCTGCAACGGCGGCATTGTAGTATCGCCACAAAACAAAAGCACCCCCTTTTGAACATTCCCGCAGCGCATGCTTGGTTTCCGGATTGAAGCCAGGCACCACGGTGAATTGTTAATTCCTTACCGATTAAGCGGTTGAAGCCTGTCATGAGCTTATCGAAAATGGCCATAATTTTAACGCCTGCCTACCCCGGCCATGCCACCTAATCCGATCACCAAGCGGCTACCGATTTTGCGGGCGGCCGCCGATATTTTCCTGCACTCGGGCTTCAGTGGGGCCAGCATGGATGCTATCGCGGAAGCTGCTTCCGTGGCCAAGGCGACCCTTTACAACCAGTTCGGCAACAAACAGGCGTTGTTCGAGGCGATCGTCCGGAGCCGCTGCGAACAGCTGCTGGAAACGGCCACTAGATTCGACAGTCGCGCAGCTGAGCCGGCCGTCGGACTCGCTGCCGTTGGCAGGGCCTATGTCGGGCTTCATTACGCTTCGCAGTTTCTGGAGTTGCTTCAATTGGCGATCGCCGAACAGCGGAATTTCCCGGATTTGGTCGTTCTGGTTTTCCAGACAAGTCAGGAGCCTGCCCAGCGCCGGCTGACGGATTACCTGAGGTGGCTAGATCGGCGTCAGGCCTTGCGGATCACCGATGCGGAAGTCGCTGCCCAACAATTTCTCGGAATGCTGACCGGCGAAACCCACATGCGTTGCTTACTGGGGTTGCGGGGCGGATTGACCTCGGACGAGGCCGACGCCCTCATCGGCGCTGCCGTGGCGCTGTTTTGCGCGGGCAAGACAAGATGTGGCTGCCAATAGCCGATAAAACAATGCCATGGGGCCTGTCCGTGCCAGGACCCTGCGACTCATGTCTGCACTTTTCTGCCTGCCTGCTCCCACTGGGAGAATGTAGTCCGAAGGGCCGGAAGGGGGAAGAGCTAACCCGGTTCCAGGGCCAAAATCCGCGGGCCACGGGGTCGGGTGGTCTCTCCCTATCAATTGGCTGCGTAGTCCACGCCATTCGGCCCCTCATTCCACGCGCATTCGGCCGGGGCGGTCCATGGTTTCGGGGCATCGACCGGTGTTCGGCGAGTCAGCCCGAATCTCCGTTACCGCGCAACCGGGGTTGAGAGGGTGGTTTCCGCCTCGTGATTGCGCATGGATTTACCCTGGAGCTTGAGCCGCTGAGCGTTGTGCACCAGTCGGTCGCGGATGACGTCGGCGAGGGTGGAATCGCCCAAGGCTTCGTGCCCGTGGTCGACGGGGAACTGGCTGGTGGCCACGGTGGCTCACGGTTCGGGCAGATCCGCCACGATTCCCGCTGCCCCAACGGGCCTACCGCGCATTAAGCCCGATGGAGATCGCGAATGCCCCCGTCGTGAGCTCGGGGGCGAGGTAAAGCCGAAGGCAAGGGGCCGCCATGGGCTGCTGGCGTTCAAACCAGCCCGTCTCCGAACATCCTTGGCGCGGTACGGATGTGCCTCAATCCTGAGCAAGCCGGAATCCCAGAACGTTGAGTCTGAGTGTTGCCCCGTCCCCGTAGTGGGTGGAGGAAACAAGTTGGGGCGGTTCGTTATCCCACGAGCCGCCGCGATTGGCCCTCCTGTCACAATTTCCTTCCCAGCAGGAATCAGTCCATTCCCACGCATTGCCGCTCATGTCATAAAGACCCCAGGCGTTGGGGCGCTTTTGTCCTACCGGGTGAGTACGGGTTTCGGAATTGCCCTGAAACCAGGCCACGGCGTCGAGTTCGTCCGATCCGCAATACAAATTGCTGCCCCCAGCCTGACACGCCATCAACCATTCGTCCTCGCTGGGCAATCGGTAGTGTTTGCCGGTCTTGGCGGACAGCCATTCCGCGTAGGCCGTCGCATCCTGCCAGCTGACGCAGACTACCGGTTCGTTGGATTGCTGATCGAAGCCCGGCGAACTCCACCGGCCTTCGTTGGAAGACACCGGTCCATTAAAGGTCCAGCAATCACTGGGCGACGATCGTCCTGTGACCGTCGCGAAAACCGTCCACTGCCCCACCGTGACCTCGTATTTGCCCATGGCCACGGTTTGTCCCGGCAGTCTCACCATGGGCGGACATTCGGGGCAGTCGCTGAACTCGTTAACCGGCGGCCGGACCAGCTCTCCGGTGTTCTCGCAGGCGGGTGGGCTAGTGGTATCGGCGCGGCAGTCCGATGACTTGTGTCGGCGTTTCGGCTTAGGCTTGGGGGTGTCGGGCTTAACAGAAGCCGGCTCCAACTTGGGCGGGTCACCCGCCGGCGGTTCAGCCAATGAGACACCGGGCCCCAGCAATGGACTCAAGATTGCGACAATCAGCGCAATCCGTTGGCTTGCATCCCGAACAGCCAGTTCTCTCATGACTCTGTTTGCCACTTTTTTGGAGACACGATCCGCCATATTGGGCTCCCAAAAATTGGAGATATCGTTCCGGCGTTCTCCGTCGGCCTGTTCCTCCAAACATGAATCCGCATTGGATGAACTTCAAATTGCTCGACCGATTTCGTCAGCGCTCGACTTCCCCGAAGCGCCGCTCTGGCCGGCTTGGCTTTGAACTCTGAAAATGGTTTCACCGCGGCTTTTTCATAAGTTCCCTCCGATAGGACTGACCCATCGTCAGGACCAACAGTCAACCCTGTCCATCGCCAACCCAAACTCAAGCAAGACCGCCCCTTCATACGCCGGAACCAAAACGTCGATTACTTCGCTCGACGTCGAAAGCAATTTTTTTGAGTAAATATCTTCCAAAGCTTCCGACGCGTAACCGAATCAAAACGAGCAATCAGCGAATAGCCCTTACCGACTTCCCGGGAAAGCATCCCCAGCGTGCCCACGACCGTATCCAGGGTCCGGGTTAAATCCGGTTACCGCCGCAGCATACTCGATCGCCGCCTGAGGCTATCCTACCATGCCCTACTCCGGACCGTTTATCGACTCTCGAAAGGGAGTCTGCAAGCGTCCGTCTACCCCTCAAGCTCAGATCCGAACTCGACATGCTGAAATTTTCCCAGCCTGAAGGATCATCGAAGTGCGCCGGCAGCGGTCCTGCCACTCGCTGGCTCCTAACGGTTTCGGTGGGCTGTGATCGGGTGCCGGCGCGGCATCAAATCGACCCCGCCGGAAATGGCGTCGGTTCCCGAGGCTCGGGTATCCTTATGGGAAGCTGGAAAAGTCCCTCGCGGGCCGGTCGCCGAAAATGACCTCCGGGGACCTAAGCGGGATCGCCGAAATGATGCACGACAAGTCGCCACTCCGAATGAGACCGGCACTCGGACTTTGGACCTTGTCGCTCATCGGCGAGAGACTGGTGGTGGTTCGGTGGACCGTTCACCAAAGCTTACGGCTGGCCCGGAACCGGCAAGTGCCCCCTAAGCGGTCGTACGACATGGAAACCGGAAGACTTCGCGCACCTGCGTGCTGAAGCGCTACAAGTCAGCGCAGACCTCTGCTTGTGAGCGTGACGGCTGGCTTGCTCCGATAGTCATGCCGGACTCCGGTTACCAATGCGCCGCGGCGCGACAATATTTTTTACCGGCGACAAAGATCGTTTATAAAACGTCCGGGGGCGCCCCCCTTCAAGAGAAGGGCAAGGCTTCATCTACAGAGAACCCGGATACTCGATGGGTATCGTGATTGGATCGTGATAAGTAGCTGTCGCCTAAGCCGTTTGCCTATCAGCATGTTGTTGGCATATTGGAACATGACTAGCCGATAATGTTAAAAAAATTACTTGAACTTTTTATAGCGGCTTCACTGATAATAGTTCTGCTGCGTTATGGCAGAAAATCGGCCGCAAAATGCATGATTCTGGTTCTTCCTGTTTCATTTGGAACAGAATGGGGGCCGATCAATACATTTATCATTACCCTGTTAGCGGCCGGAGAATATCTCGTCAGCTTCATTATGAAAAAGAAAGCCGGGGTAAGTTCATTTACAGTTAAAATATTTTTATCACTGTTCCTCATACTAAACGTACTCTCGCTGCTAATTAACGTAGACTATCTTGATTTCACTGGGCCCGCGCTATCGTCTCCTCACTCGACTGCGATATTGAACATCGTGTCATGCATCCTTCTATTTTTGTTTATCGTCCGATCGATTCAAACCGAGGACGATATCGTTTCTTTCATGACCCTCGCTCTTTTCGCTTATTTGATCTCGTCCGTACTTTCCATACTTCAGCTGATAAACCCGGCCGCACTGCTAGTTGCTCAGGACTACTTCAGTCGCCTTAGCGTGGACACGGAAGACCGGGGCGTGAGAGTCATGGGAACAATCGGATCTTTCGAACTCTATGCGGAATATTCTGGAATAATGACTTTGGTATCGTTATTTCTTGGAATGACAGAGAAAGCTAAGTTGCGAAAGGCCTTCTGGCTCGGAACATGCCTCTACTGTATTTTTCTCATGTTAATGACAAAATCTCGGGGCGGGGTAATTTCTCTCGGCGCGGCGATGCTGTATTTGTTGACAATCCAGTCCAAGACCATTGGCGCAAAACGCACATTGGCCTTGTTATTCGCAGGAATCGGGTCTTTGGCCATCGTTTCTATCGTTACCAGCGGGAGCGGTTATAGCGTAATGGACGCGCTACTAAGCAAAACGGAGATTAAGGCCAGCCAGGGCCAATTCGACAGCCGTTCCGAAGTTTGGGCATACGGATTTAGCGCAATTTCGGAAATGCAATTTCCCCAGACGATCGTGGGCAAGGGGCCCGGACTCATCTCCGGGACCAGTTTGCTTGAGGTCTTTCCGCACTCTTTATATATTTATCTATTAATTTCTCTTGGCTATTTGGGACTGTGCTTGTATCTGGCGTGGTTTTTATGGCTGGCAGCACCCAAAATTCGCCAGAATGCACTGACTCAAAAACAAGTTCTACTCAGAGTAATCTTAAAGACGATCCTAATCTTGATCGTGGTTGATCAGGCCAAGATCGAATATATACGGCCAACCGATTCGTCTTATGCGCAAATTTTATGGATGTTTTACGCGCTAATGTACGTGGCCATCCATAAGCGCGCCAAAATCACCAATTATAAACTCGCTCATAGTTAACGAGGCTGTTACGCAACTTGTTGCATCGGTGGCTTATTTCGTCGTCCCGACCCCGCGACGGCGGGTCTTGCAGATCGTCTCAAGTTTCCTGGGATAACCTGGCCACCCATCACCCCAATGACGCTAAGGACTGCCTCGTCACCCGGCAGGGAAGGCCGGGATCCAGCGGCCAAGGAGGGTCTCGGCCTGACACTTTCCTGTGTTCTGGCTTCCGGCAATCCGTGCCAGAACGACGGCTTATCTGAACGGCAATGCCCATCATCCGGCATAGCCTAAAGGCCGACTGAAGGAGCGCCTTTACTCCGGCGCAGCCACGATCCTTCAATTTACAGTTCGGCGGCCGACAAGCCGAAAATCAGGGCAGCAGGAATCCTGACGCCCGCCGGATGACCTCAGGTTTTCTGTTTGCCGTCAGCATCGTGTTCTCTCCTTGTCATGGCCAGTCCAGCGAGATGGCACGACTGAGACCATCCTGCGACTGGGTGATCTGGTAGGTGATCTCCTTGGTCGTTACCGCCGGCAACTTGGGAGATTCGCTCGAAGGAACCAGCGTGACGGTGGCGACGCACTTCTTTGCGCCGTTCTCTAAGACTTCCGAAGTGCGGATGTGGGTCAACTCGGCAACGACCGCTCCGCCTGAAACGGCCAAGGAGAGGTCGTTTTCGAACTGTTCCTCGACCAGGCCGCTGACGTCCTCCCGCACCCCCGGATCGTCGCAGTCGGGGAGGCTGGCGCCGCAACCCGACAGCAGAAACATGGAAACTGCCAGAACTTTCGAAGGTGGCATTTTGGCTCCTCGGCCATGGACCCGTTCGGTTTACCCGCACTGGGTTCTATAGCATAACGCTCGGGGGGTTTCATCGTTCCGGGCGCAGGAATTCGACCCGTAATCCGTGGCCTTCACGCACACTGCACCTGCCCCGGCCCTCCCACTCATCGGACGCTGAAGCATTGCCCAGCCTAATATTGTCGGCAGCCGTTGAACTCACCGGACGATGCCCCGGTGGGGCAATCCTACCTCGGAGACTTCCCATGCGCACCGTTTACGCATTCTGCCCGGCCGTTGCCGCCTGTTTGCTGATCTCGGCCGGAGCGCTCGCCGCGCCACCGGAGGGAAGCGAAGAAATCACCAGCCTGGTCTCCATCAAACCGCCGCGCGCCCGGGTGATCGGGAATCCGTCGATATACAGTCAGTTGAAGCTCAGCAACCGGTCCAAGCTGACCTTGCAGGGTCCACTGGGGGTTCTTGTCCATGTGGTCAAACCTGCCGGCGCCAGCCTGGTAGGGAGCCAAGGCAACACTGGCGACGGATACCAGCAACTGCTGGCGGAGGGCGATGAACTTCCACCGGGTAGTCAGGGCCGATACTTCACCCTGATGTTCGACAACCCAAAGAGCAAACCGGTCAAATTTCAGCTCACTCCGTACGGCAAGCTCCCCGGACCTGCCGATCCTCCGCTCCCGGGACAGGTCAATGTGACCGGCATGGTTAAAGTTTCACTGCCGCGGCCCCGGTACAACGCCAAGGCCCAGGCCTATCGGAGCCGCCTTCGCGTCACCAACGTCTCGGCCACCACGATCGAAACGCCGCTGACCCTCGCGTTGGCGAGCTTGCTTCCCGAGGGTACGAGTCTGGTTGGCGTGGAAGGCAAGATGACCGACGGCTCACCTTATCTTACCGTGCCGTTGGTCAACGGCAGCCTGCCGGCAGGCAGGAAGTCGCCGCCGCTCACCCTGTCGTTCGCGGCGCCGCCACGCACCCGCATCCAGACCATTCCGACGATGTATGGCATGCTACCCGTGCCCGGTTCCGATCCCCTGTTCACCGCCACCAACGTCTGGAATCAGCGGATCGACAGCGCGCCCCTCCATCCCGATTCCGCCGCCATGATCGCCCAGCTGAAAGCGGCCGGCGGCTGGGGTGCCGGCAATGCCCTGCGCATCGACTTTTCCATCAATGTTCTGGAAGCCGGTTCCGGGACGCCCCGCAGCAGCATCACGCCCGCCGTCGATTTCTATCGGCCGGACTGCGACGACGACTTGTCAATCCCGATGCCGGAGGGGGGTGCGGTGGAAGGCGAAAGCGGATACGAATGCACCCAGGACGGCGATTGCCATCTGCTGGTCGTGGCACGCGACGAGGGCAAGCTCTATGAATTGTACGGAGCCAGCCGGAAAGGCGGCGTTCTTTCCGCAATGTGCGCCGTCGCCTGGGACCTCAACCGCAGCTATCCCGCCGAGTTGCGCGGCGATCAGTGCACCTCCGCCGACGCGGCCGGCCTGCCGATCGCGCCGCTGATGTTCTCGGCCGACGAGATAGCAGCCGGCTCCATCGACCATGCCATTCGCTTCATCTTGCCCAACAACCGCATGCGCGCCAAAACCTATGTGCGCCCGGCCACCCACGCTGGCGCCCCCTCCTCAACTAATGCTCTGGCCATCCCTTACGGGTCACGGCTACGTCTGCGCGCCGACTATCCCCTGGATAAGCTGCCGAGCGACGGGGCCCGGGTCGTCGCCCGCGCGATGCAGCGCTACGGCATGATCCTGGCGGACGGGGGCAACATCGCGCTGACCGCCCGCAATGACGACTTCACCTCAACCAAATGGACGGACGTCGGTTTCGACGACAGCTATCCGCTCGCCGACTTGAAGGTGGAAGATTTCGAGGTGATCGACACCGGTCCCGTCATCGACCTGAGCTATCGGTGCGTCCGCAACGGCTACTGAAGCCGGCATGCTCTCGAATTCGACGAGCGAGATCGTTTTTCCGCGTGGATCGGGGCGATGCGACAGCTGTACGCCGGTGGGGGACAACTTTTGGAGACGCGGCGGGGGCAGGGATGCCTGTGCCGTAGAAACTGCGGGCAGCCTCGGTGGTGGGCTGCCCGCAGCGGGTGACAATTAAGGGATCGCCACCGTGCCGACGGTTTTGGGGGTAGCCGTCGGATCAAGCGCCAGCTGGATGGTAATGGCCTGGCCGGAAACCACTGGAGGCAGCACGCCGCCGCAATCGCCGGCCTTCTCGGTGACGCTGCCGCCGCGCTGTCTCAGCCGCAGCTGATATTCCGCCTTGCCGTGCTCGAAATCGTCGAAGTCCAGCTCGCAGGTGACAACCGTAGCGGCTCCATCGTCGAAGAGTGCGGTGACCACAGCGGCATCGGCAGCATCCGCATTTGGCAGATCGGTCGGATCTTTCAGCTTGACGTCCAACCGAAGGTCGGTCCGATTCTTCTTGATGGTCTGCCGGAACTTGCCACGAGCGACGGTCGTGTCGCTGGGATCGGAGCTGTCGTCGACAACCTTGCTGGAAGTGCGCGACTTCTTCGAACCCCCGTTGTCATCGCCGACGTCGTGGTTGGCTGGATCGTCGGCGCCGTTACCGCCGCCGTTAGCGCCGCCCTTGTCATCTGCAACGTTGTGGTTGGCAGGATCATCGGCGCCGTTCCCCCCGCCATTGGCGCCGCCCTTGTCGTCGGCGACGTTGTGGTTGGCAGGATCGTCGGCACCGTTGCCGCCGGGAACGTGACCGGCGGGATCGTCTGCGCCTTGCCGGGCGAACACGGGGGTCGCCAGGAACAGGCAACCGGCCAGGAGCAGCATGGTGCTCTTCAGGGTCAAGGAGGTGTTCATCTATAAATCCTCTTGGAATTTTAAAATCGACGCGGTGGAATCGAATCCACCCGTGGCTGCCAGGAGCATCGCTCCTGCGGAGGCGGTCGCTAATCGTTCCGCCTGCATTCCTTTATGCCGGGCGCAGGGCCAAAGGTTCAATGTCGATGTTTCTGGACTGATCTGCGGAACCGGAAAGACGATTTCCATCGGCAGTCCCAGGGGGGCGAATTCGGGATTCGCCGGCACACTCGACAGAACCGGCTGGCCCATTCGTGCGGCAATCGCCAGAGCCGGGGTGTCGACGGCATCGTGAATGGCGAAATGGCTCCGCCGATAGCGTTCGAGCAACTTCGCCAGCGACGCCGCCACCTCGGGAACCGTCTCGGCGACCAGTTCCAGCCGGCTTCGAAGTCCGTCTTCCGCGTGTTTTCCGTGGGGTAGCGGAACGCCCCGATTCAGAGCCTGAAAGATCAGTTCCGGGTGGGCTTCGCGACACCGGCAGCGGGACGAGTGGTTGGAAGGCTAATACGCCCGCTCCACCGGCAAGCGATGCCGAGAACAGCATGGAGGTGAATCAGTTCGTTCATAAACTCTCCCGATTGTAAGGATGCGATTCCTGTCGTCACATTCGACAAAGGATCAGGCTCAGCCCGTCTCGTGGCTTACGCTGGCACTCGCCTTACCAAAAAACACCTCATGGCCGATCTGCCTGATTGACTGCCTCGATCTCCTTCACGACCGGATCAACTGCTCAACCGCTGACTGGCGGATCTTTCGCCTTCGGTTACGGCACGCAGGTGGACCAGTTCCTTCTTGAGCTGAAAGACCTCACGCCTCAGTTCCGCCACCACGGAGTGGAGATGTTCGAAATGGATTTGAAAGTACCTCGGCGACGGAAACTCCGGGTCGGTCCCCGGCCACCTGTCTGTTCGTCCTTGAGTTTCGGCGGGTCGATTCAGAATGTTCTTCATGATGTTCAAGTCAATGGATGGGAATTTTTCCTGGACATGTCCAATATCTATACATCGTATAAAAAATGGACTACTGAATAGTATATAAAATCGACGCGCTGAATATGTAACGACTGCTTTTCATACGTTTTTTCTCCTAGAAAAATGACCATTAAAGTCCCGGTGAATTGAGAATACCACCGCAGTAGCACGGTTTCTCTGCGACATTTCGTCACGCGTCATCATGTCACACATTTTTCTTTCATATCAATGTGGATACGAACCTGTCCATCGTATATATTTCCGCGGCAATCGTGATTGATCTCGGGGTGATTCTGATAGTTTTGGAGCAATCATGACCCTTTTATAGAAGATTAGGAGATAGCGATGGAAATACCCGGTTTATACCCGACATGGTATGAGCCACTACTCGGCAGCGGCTGGGTATTGGGGATCATTGCCGTGATTCATGTATTGGCTTCTCATACCTCGGTCGGAGCCGCGCTGGTTTCCACTTGGCTTGCCACCGTAGCGGTACGCCAAAACCGGCCTGAGTTACTCGATTACGTTCGGCGTTACGGGGTATTCCTGCTGGTTTTTTCCTACGTCCTCGGCTCCATCACCGGTCCCGGCATTTGGTTTTCCGCCACGGTGGCCAGCCCCCGCGGACTGTCTGCCCTGATTCATTCGTACGTCTGGTGGTGGGCGACGGAATGGGTGTTTTTTCTGATCGAGGTGATCGGCATCTATCTGCTGGTGTATCTGGCAGGCCGCGTGGACAGCCGCAGTTATCTCCAGGTGGCCTGGATCTTCGGTGTCGCCTCTTGGGCCACCATGCTGATCATCGTGGGAATTCTGTCGTTCATGCTGTGGCCCGGGCAGGAGTCCTGGTTTACCGAGGGCGGCAGCCTGGCGGGCTTCTTCGGGCCGTATACCGTTGCGCAGATCCTGACCCGGACCTGTTTCATGGTGATGGCGGCAGCCTTGGCGGGAAATCTGATCGCTTCGGGAATCGAGGAACCGAGATTCCGCCGCGAAATGACGCGCACCCTGGCCAGGGTCGGCATGACCGCCGCCATTCTCGGTTCGTTGTTTTTTCAGTGGGGGCTGGCGACTCTGCCGGAAAGCGCGCAGCTGTTGTTGAAGACCCGACTGCCTGGTTACTTCGTGCCGACCCTGTGGGCGATTCTGGCGGGGATCGTGGCCTATTTTGCAGCGCTGCTCGCGCAGCCCGACTGGCTCAAGCCGTCGCTCGCCGCAGCCATGATGGTAGCGCTGCTGATCTTCGGCATCTGGCCCGAAGAGCGGGCCCGGGAGTCCATGCGCAAACCCTTCGTGGCCGGCCAGTTCGTTTACGCCAATCAGATCATCGCGCGCGACGTTCCGGCTCTGGGGGTGCGTTCGGAACTGCAGCTGCTGGCGGAGCAAGGCATTCTGAAGTCCCATCCTTTCATCCCCGACCCACTGCGGCGGGTCAATCCCGGCAATCAGCTCGAGGCCGGGCAGGCCCTGGCGCTGGTCTACTGCTCCAATTGCCACGGCCTGGGCGAAACCGGACCGCGGCCGATGACCCGCATGCTGGCGGGCAATCGCAACGCCGACGAGATCGAGCGTCTTATCAAAGGCGCCCTGGTCACCGGCAACATGATCAATATGCCGCGCATTCCCCTAACCGATGAGGAGGCCCGAGCCCTGGCCCTGTTCCTCGCAGGCCTGCCGCTGTGGCAGGCAGTCGGCCCTTAACTTCCAAGAGCTTACGTCCATGGAACTCGAAACTCTCTACGCGCTGCGCAGTCCGGTCGGACTGCCCTCCCACCCCATCGTGTTTCTGGTGCTGCTGGTCCTGACCTGGGCACTGCATATCCTGGCGGTCTACGTCATGCTGGGCAGCACCGCCCTAGCCTTGTGCGGATCCGTCTTGGCCGGCGGCCACTGGCGTCGGCTGTCGGCCGCCATGTTGGAGACCGCCAAGGTCGCCGTATCCATTGCCATCGTGCTGGGTGTCGCTCCCCTGCTGTTCGTGCAGGTGATCTATGACCCGTTCTGGTATGTCTCCAACGTGCTGTCGGCGCGTTGGGCCATCGGTTTTATCGGCCTGTTGCTCGCGGCGTACTGGTTGCTCTACTACCGCTATTTCCGAAATGGCCGCGAAACCGCAAGCCACCTCACCCTCGCCACGGTTCTCGGCCTGTTTTTGCTGTGCGGCTTCATCATGCACGGGCTGTCCAGCGAAATGCTGAGGCCAGAGCTCTGGATGCGCTGGTACGCGCCCGGCGGTCACATCGATCCGAGCGGCAGCGCGCTTCACGACTACAACCCGTGGCGTTTCCTGTACTTCGTCGGACTGATGGTTCCGGTGACCGGTGCCTGGCTGGTGGGCTACCGGGGTTATTTGGAGCGGTGCGGCGAGCGCGATACCGCCTATCTCGATTGGGTTACCGCACTGGGCAAACGCTGCATGAGCGCCGGCGGTCTGTTCTCGCTGCTGATATACGTGTCATGGATGTCGACCCTGCCCGCTTCTGCCGGTGGATTTGCCGCTTCGGCCGGCTCGCTGATCGCGGTCGTGGCAACCCTGGCGCTGGCTGCAGGACCCTTGGTGTGCCGCGCCGGCAGCGGATACTACCGCCCCATGCTGGCTGCTGGCGTTGCGATTCTGCTCATCGCGGCGTCGCGGGAAGCACTGCGGCTGAAGATTCTGGGAGGCGGATTCGGCTACGACATTCTCACCTATCCGGTCCATTTCGATACCTACAGCACCCTGCTGTTTTTCATCACCTTTGCCGTGCTCGGCGGCTCCACGGTGGCGTTTTCGATCGCGTTGTCCTGGGAAGCCGGTAAGGCGCAGGGTATTTACACCGCTTCGCCGCGCATCGCCCGACTCGGCAACGCCAGCCTGGTGGCCCTTGCCGTTTGGCTGGCCCAGTACTTTCTGTTCGGCTTCTTGACCATGATCGGGTAGGGCGTAAGACCATGACCAAACTCTCAATCGTTACAGTGCTTATTGGTTCGCTGCTGGCGCCACAGGCCGCAACCGCCGCCGCCTTGACCCCCGCCGAGTGGCTCAGCCTGCGGGGAGCGCTGGACGGCGCCGCCGCCGAGCGCGGCGCGGCACTCTACGAGCAGAACGGCTGCGGTGGATGCCATGGCCCCCGGGGCGTGCCTGAGCACCGCAACCTACCGGTGCTTGCCGGTCAACGGTCGGCCTACCTCTACAAGCAATTGCTCGACTATCGCAGCAAGCGTCTGACCGGAGGAACCGGGGAAGTCATGGCTGGAGTTTCAGCCAGTCTCTCG
>VEPB01000274.1 GCA_012026715.1 Methylococcaceae bacterium
AAGGCCCTGGAGATGCTCAAGGTCGACAGCAACGGCTTCGACCAGTTGGATCGCAAGTTCCTGATGACGCTGATCGACAAGTTCGACGGCGGCCCGGTGGGCCTGGATAATCTGGCGGCGGCCATCGGCGAGGAGCGCGGCACCATCGAGGATGTGCTGGAACCTTATCTCATCCAGCAGGGATTCATCATGCGAACCCCGCGCGGCCGAATCGCCACCAAGATCGCCTATCTTCATTTCGGCCTGGAGCCGCCTCAGGCGCCGGCCGGTCCCAACGCAGAGCTGTTCTGAGCATGACGAGAACCGTGGAAACAGGCTTTTTCTGGCCGGTTCGGGTGTATTACGAGGACACCGATGCCGGTGGCGTGGTTTACTATGCCAACTACTTGAAATTCTTCGAGCGTGCCCGCACTGAAAGGCTGCGCGCGCTGGGCTTTGAGCAGGACGCCATCCGCAGCGACTTCGGACTGGTGTTCGCGGTGCGTTCGGTGCAGGCGGATTATCTGAAGCCGGCGCGGTTCAATGATGCCCTGGAAGTCACCGCCGCCATGAAAGATTTGCGGCGGGCCAGCGTGACCTTCGACCAGGCCATCCACCGCGGCGGCGAAATCCTGTGTACGGCCCAGGTTCGCATCGTCTGCCTCAGCGTCGATGGCTTTCGGCCGGCCGCTATTCCCGATCACTTACTGGAACGGATCAAACATGTCGTCTGAGTTATCCATCATTACCTTGATCCTGGAGGCCAGCGCGGGCGTCCAGATCGTGATGTTCATCCTGCTGATGGCTTCTGTGGTGTCCTGGGCCTACATCTTCTCCAAATACCGGGAGATCAAGCAGGCCGAGCAGACCTCGGAGGAATTCGAGGAGCGCTTCTGGTCCGGCATCGACCTGGCCGACCTCTACCGCCAGCTGGTTCATGAGGACTACCAGACCGAGGGGATGGAGAACATCTTCCTGGCCGGTTTCAAGGAATTTGCCCGCCTGCGGCAGCAGCCCGGCATCACCCCCGACGCGGTGGTGGAAGGCGCCCAGCGCGGCATGCGCATTTCCTTGTCACGGGAACTGGACAAGCTGGATGAGCGGCTGCCCTTCCTGGCCACGGTGGGTTCCACCTCGCCCTACATCGGGCTGTTCGGCACCGTCTGGGGCATCATGAATTCGTTCCGCTCCCTGGGGGCGGTCAAGCAGGCGACTTTGGCCATGGTGGCGCCGGGCATTTCCGAGGCGCTGGTGGCGACGGCCATGGGGCTGTTCGCCGCGATTCCCGCGGTGATGGCCTATAACCGCTATTCCACCAACATCGGCCGGCTCGCCAACCGCTATGAAACCTTCACTGAAGAGTTTCTGGCGCTGTTGCACCGCCAGGCCCACGCCAAATGAACGTTGCCGGCGGAGGGCGCGGCGGCCGGCGCAAACCCATGGCCGAAATCAACGTCGTTCCCTACATCGACGTCTCCCTGGTGCTGTTGATCATCTTCATGATCACGGCGCCGCTGCTGCAGACCGGGGTGGACGTGGATCTGCCCCAGGCCGAGGCCAAGACCATCGATCCCAAGGAGGAACCCCCAGTGGTGGTCTCCATCAACGCCGAGGGCCGGCTGTTCGTCGACACCGGCAGCCATGCGGACCAGGAAGTGGATGATGCGGCGTTGAGCACCAAGGTGATGGAGGCCGTGACCGGCAAGCCGGGCCGTTCGGTGCTGATCCGCGGCGACGCCAAGGTGGAATACGGCCGGGTGGTGACCGTGATGGCCGCCCTCAAGCAGGCCGGCATTCCCAGCGTCGGATTGATG
>VEPB01000136.1 GCA_012026715.1 Methylococcaceae bacterium
CCAGGTCAAGGACAGCACCGTGCTGAACGGTTCTGCCAACAGCGAAAACCTGAACCTGTCCATTGGCGAGAAGTCGGTGGCCAGCACCGGTTCGGTCACCATCGAATAAGCCAGAGGACCAGCGCTTACGGAAAAGCAAGGGCCGGCATCCGCGCGATGCCGGCCCTTTTTGTGGTTACTGCGACGCGTGCGGCCGATCAGGATTCGCCAACCACCACCACGCGGCGCGGCTGCTGCTGCGACCGCTTGGGAATGACGATCTCCAGCACGCCATTGTTGCAGCGCGCCGACACCCCTTCCGCGTCGGCGGTATCGGGCAGCGAGAAGCGCCGATAGAAGCTGCCGTAGACCCGCTCGATCCGCTTGTAGCCTTCGCGCCGCTCGGCGGCTGCGGTGCTGCGTTCACCCCGGAGGCTCAGAATGCCTTCCTCCATGGTCACCTCGATCTGGTCGGGACTGACTCCGGGCAGATCCGCCAGCAAGACATAACAGTTGGCCTCCTCCTTGATGTCCACCGCCGGCGTCCATTCCGCCGTCGCCACCGTGCTGGGCTGTTCGGCGCCACCACGGGCGCCTTCGTGGGATCGTTCCAATTCCCGCTGCAGCAGATTCAACAGGGTCCAGGGTTCGTATCTATGATTCATGACGAGTCCTCGCAGGGCTTGATGACATCGATGGATCTGGGGCCCCGTCGGCATGGTTTCAAGACCCGCGCCGGGGGCAATGAGGGCATCAGACAAAATTCATTCCGCAATTGCCGTGATCCGGGCGGGCGGTGGTCGATACCGGATGTCTCGGTCTCCGGTCGGGGCTCCAAACTCGGCCCGGATTCGCAGACCGCGGAGCGTCGACCTTGAAAAACTCAACCCGTCCATTTGACTACGCGCGCCGACCGGTTGGTTCTTCCGCCATCGCGATCGATGCCTCAGAGGCTGAGCATTGCGCGGAATCACGCTGCGAGGATGGGTCCATTCGCGCCTTCCCGAGAACTGGGGAATCCGCGCGGTCGGAGCTCGCAATGACATCCCAAACCAGCGGCCTTGCTACCAGGCGCCTCGCCTTCCCTGAAACCACGCCGCCGGCACCGGAATCTCGCAGGACCACGACGAGCGACGTTGCCGGTTGCCACGCCGGAGTAACCGGATTAGCCGATCCAGACCCGGGCGTTGCGGAACATCCGCATCCACGGCCCATACTCGCCCCAAGTGTCGGGATGCCAGGAGTTTTGCAGGGTCCGGAAGCAACGCTCGGGATGGGGCATCATGACGGTGAAGCGGCCGTCGGAGGTCGTGAGTCCGGTGATGCCGAACGGCGAACCGTTCGGATTGTGGGGAAAGGTCTCGGTGGGCTCGCCATAGTGATCGACGTAGCGCAGAGCCACCGTGCCGGAGTGCAGGATGGTCTTGGGGTCGCCCCGGAATTCGGCCCGACCTTCGCCATGGGCAATCACCACCGGCATGCGGGAACCCTCCATGCCGGCGAAGAAGATCGACGGCGACTTCTCCACTTCCACCATCACCACCCTCGCCTCGAACTGTTCCGAGGTATTGCGGGCAAAGTGGGGCCAATGCTGGGCGCCGGGTATCATGCCGCGCAAATGGGCCATCATCTGGCAGCCGTTGCAGACGCCCAGACCGAAAGTCTCGGGACGTTGAAAGAAGGCGTCGAACTCGTCGCGCAGCCGCTCTCCGAACAGGATGGACTTGGCCCAGCCGCCCCCGGCACCCAGCACGTCGCCATACGAAAAGCCACCGCAAGCCGCCAGTCCCACGAAATCTGCCAGACTGGTTCGGCCTTCCTGCAGGTCGCTCATGTGGAGGTCGACACAGGCGAATCCCGCCCGATCGAAGGCCGCTGCCATTTCCACGTGACCGTTCACCCCCTGCTCCCGCAGGATGGCGATTCGGGGTCGCTGGCGTGCGACGAACGGTGCGGCGACGTCTTCCCCCACGTCGAAGGTGAGCACCGCCTGCAACCCCGGATCCTGCTCATCGTCGATGCCGTGGAATTCCGCCTTGGCACACTCGGGGTTATCGCGCAGGACCTGCATGCGGTAACTGGTCTCCGACCAGATTTTCTGCAATTCGGCTCGTCCGGCGGCCAGCACTGTCCGCTCGTTGCGGGTCACCACCACCTGGCGGTCGGCCCGAGGCGCGCCGATCAAGCGGGTACAGCCGGCCAGGCCCGCCGCTTCCAGCCGTTCCAGAACCTTGCCCAAGCGGTCGTCGGCCACCTGCACCACCGCACCCAATTCTTCGTTGAACAGCGCCGCGAGGTCGTTTTCACCGAGTTCGTCCAGGGCGATTTCCACACCGCAGCGGGAGGCGAAGGCCATTTCGCACACCGTCGCCCAGAGACCGCCGTCGGAGCGGTCGTGATAGGCCAGCAGCAGATCCTCCACGACCAGTCCCTGAACCGCGTTGAAGAAACTCTTGAACAGCGCGGGATCGTCCAGGTCAGGACAGGCATCGCCCAGCTGTCCGTAGACCTGGGCCAGCGCCGACCCGCCCAGCCTGTTGCGGCCCTCGCCCAGATCGATCAGCAGCAGCCGGGTGCGCCCCACATCCAGCCGCAGTTGCGGCGTCAGGGTACGGGCGGCATCGAGCACCGGCGCGAAGGCCGAGACGATCAGGGAAACCGGCGCGGTCACCGACTGCTGCCGCTCGCCATCCTTCCACACGGTCTTCATGGACAGCGAATCCTTGCCCACCGGGATGGCGATGCCCAGGGCCGGACACAGGTCCAGTCCCACCGCCTTCACCGTGTCGAACAGCCGGGCGTCCTCCCCGTCCACGCCCGCGGCGGCCATCCAGTTGGCCGACAGCTTGACGTTGCCGATCGCCCCGACCGCCGCGGCAGCCAGGTTGGTCAGCGCTTCCCCAACCGCCATGCGGCCCGAGGCCGGGGCGTCAATCAGCGCCAGCGGACTGCGTTCGCCCATGGCCATCGCCTCGCCGGTGACCCCGTGAAAGCCGCTGGAGGTGACGGCCACATCGGCCACCGGAATCTGCCAGGGACCGACCATCTGGTCACGCGCCACCAGCCCGCCCACCGAGCGGTCGCCGATGTGAATCAAAAAGCTCTTGTCCGCCACCACCGGCAACCGCAACACCCGGCGCGTCGCCTCGGCCAGATCCACCTCGCCGAAATCCAGGGGCGCCAATGCCGGCTCGGCATGACTCACGTCCCGCTCCATCCGGGGCGGGTTGCCGAACAGCAGGGACATGGGAATGTCGATGGGATGGTTACCCAGCAATTCGTCATGGAGGATCAGGTCCGGCGTTTCGGTGGCCTGGCCGATGACCGCATAGGGACAGCGTTCGCGCCGGCAGAACTGCTCGAACTGCGCCAGCCCCGCGGGCTTCAGCGCCAGAACGTAGCGTTCCTGGGCCTCGTTGCACCAGATCTGCAGCGGCGACAGGGAGGGCTCGGCGTTGGGCACCTGGCGCAATTCGAAGCGGCCGCCGCGTTCGGCGTCGTGGATGATCTCCGGCACCGCGTTGGATAAACCGCCGGCCCCCACGTCGTGGATCGACAGGATGGGATTGTCTTTGCCCAGCGCGACACACCGGTTGATCACCTCCTGGCAGCGCCGCTGCATTTCCGGGTTATCCCGTTGCACCGACGCAAAATCCAGCTCCTCCGAACCCTCGCCACTGGCCTGCGACGACGCCGCTCCGCCACCCAGCCCGATCAGCATGGCGGGACCGCCCAGTACCACGATGGAACTGCCTGGGGAAATCGCTTCCTTGGCGGTGAGCATGGGCCGGATGCTACCCATGCCGCCAGCGATCATGATGGGCTTGTGGTAGCCGCGATAGCCCTTGCCGGACGGGTCGGGCTGTTCGAAGGTGCGGAAATAGCCGGCCAGGTTGGGCCGGCCGAATTCGTTGTTGAAAGCCGCCCCGCCGATGGGTCCCTCCAGCATGATCTGGAGCGGCGAAGCGATCCGCTCCGGCTTGCCACAGCTGGCTTCCCAGGGCTGGGTAAATCCCGGCAGCTGCAGATGGGAAACGGAGAATCCGGTCAGCCCGGCCTTGGTTCGGGAACCCCGCCCGGTGGCACCTTCGTCGCGAATCTCCCCGCCCGACCCGGTCGCCGCGCCGGCGTGGGGGGAGATGGCGGTGGGGTGGTTGTGGGTTTCCACTTTCATCAGGATATGGGCGGGCTCCTCCCGGTAGCCATACTCGCCGGACGCGGGATCGGGCTGGAACAGCTTGGCGACCGGCCCCTGGATCACGGCGGCGTTGTCCTTGTAGGCGGAGATCACCCCGCCCGGATGCGAGCGGGTGGTGTGGCGAATCATGCCAAACAGGGTCTGATCGCGGTCCTCGCCGTCGATCCGCCAGGAGGCGTTGAAAATCTTGTGGCGGCAATGCTCGGAATTGGCCTGGGCGAACATCATCAGTTCGACGTCGGTGGGATTGCGCTTTAGGGCCGCGTAAGACCGCTCCAGGTAATCCAGTTCCTGGTCCGACAAGGCCAGCCCCAGCTGGCTGTTGGCCTTGACCAGCGCCCACCGGCCTTCTTCCAAGAAAGGCAGGTAATCCAACGGTGCCGGTTCGCTGTGGCCGAACAGCAGTTGTTCCTGACCGCGGCCCAGCACGGCCTGAGTCATGCGGTCATGCAGCAGCGGTTTGAGTTGATCGCGCTGGCGCAGGCTCAGAGGTTCGCTGCAGCGGATCGTGTACTCGATGCCCCGCTCCACCCGCAACACCGGAATCAAGCCACAGCGTTTGACGATTTCGCTAGCCTTGCTCGACCAGGGAGAAATGGTGCCGGGTCGGGGTACCGCCAGAAAATGTTCGCCCTCCGGCGCCACACGGGAGGGTTTGTTGGAAACACCCAGGATTTGCTCGAAGGATTTGGTCTCTTCCGGAGACAGTTCGCGCTCGGTTTCCGCCAAATAGACAAAATGAGCGGCAATCTGGTCAACGCTCCCAAGGACCGCCTTCAATCTAGCGCGGAGGTTGTGCAGACGGAACGGCGACAGGGCGGCCGCACCAGGAACTCGAAGTATCATGGCTGAACCTGAGAGTGGGTGACTGCCGGGGGCGGCAGGGACTGGTGATCCGCAAGGTTAGCGGAATCCGGACTGGAATCGTAGGGGTTGGACGGCCTGCATCCGCCGCGCGAATGCGCCCGCGCCGACCTGCTCCGGCGGCGCTGACGGAACGTTGGGCGACCTGCGGATCCGGCGCTGCCGGGCTCAGTCTTCCTTGCTCTTTTCGGAATCGCTTTCGCCGGAACCCTGATCGCCCTCATCCAGCGACTTGAGCTTGTCATTAAGCTGTTTCAGCAACTGCAGCCCCGCCCCATCCCCGGCGATCTTGTCCGAACTGTCCCGCACCGAGATGGTGGTGACGCTTTCGCCTTCCTCCAGAACCACCTTGAAGCTCTGTCCATCCGAGTCCGAACCGCTGAACACCGACTTGATATCGGCCCACAGCCCGGTTTCCTCGTCCTTCTTGGACTTGCCGGTACCGCCGTAATTGACGAAAAACACCCCTTCGGAACGGTTGCGGTCGGTCACCTCCACTTCCAGCCGGCCCAGCGCCCGGTGTACGTCATTCCAGGCCTGCGCAAAGGACTCTTCAATCTCGATGAGCGGCGCATCCTGGGAGTTCTGCGCCAAGGTCGTCGAAGCCGGCTTGGGGCTTCGGCTGCGCTTGTCTGCCTGCGGCTTGGTCGCTTCCGTGTCGTCGCTGGCCGCCACCTCGCTGCGTTCCTCCTCCTTGTCCTTTTCCGCGGGGGTCGGCCCATCCCCTCGACTGGCAACCTTGGCCCCCTCGATGGTGCCACTGCTGAGGTCAGGTGGAATTTCCAGAGGCGGCAAGTCGGTGCTGTAGCGGTACTGCTTCTGTTTGTCCGGGAACAATCCGGCGATGAAGCTGCAGCCGGATAGGGCCGCCACCATCACCAGACCGATCATCGGCTTGACGGGAAATGGAATATTCATGGTCGTTAACGTGAAAATCGCGAAGCGAACACCTTGATCTCCCTCTGGGAGAAACCACCCGGCCCCGCGGCCCGAGGATTGGGGCCCTGGAACCGGGTGGTCGCTTCCCTCATCCCGCCCTTCGGGCCAGCTTCTCCCAGAGGGAGAAGGGAAAGGGAGGCGGCCATGGGCCGCAGATTCTTGGGTAGGGCCGGGGTGAAGGAAACCGGGCTTGGCACGACTGCCATGAGCGGTTACAGGACTTCGGCCTGTTTCATGGCGGCGCGCAGCACCGGTTCGCATCCGGGACTGAGCCAGGTCAGCGGGAGCCGGATGCCTTTCTTGCACAGCCCCAATTCGGCCACCGCCCATTTCGCCGGAATCGGATTGGATTCCACAAAGAGGTCCCGATGCAGACCGGCGAGCCTGGCGTCGATGGCTTCCGCTTCGGCCCGTTTTCCGGCGATGGCCGCGCCGCACATGTCGTGCATCAGCCGCGGCGCCACGTTGGCGGTCACCGAAATCACGCCCTTGCCGCCCCGAAGGCAGAATTCGCAGGCGGTGGCGTCATCGCCGGAATACAGCAGAAAGCCGGGCTTGGCCTGTGCCTGGATCTGGTCCAGCCGCTCCAGTTTGCCGGTGGCTTCCTTGATGCCGAGGATATGGGGGACATGGGAAAGCCGGACGGCGGTTTCCGGGAGCAGATCGCAGCCGGTGCGGCCCGGCACGTTGTAGAGAATCTGGGGAATCTCCACCGCTTCGGCAATCGCCTTGTGGTGCAAATACAAACCCTCCTGGGTGGGTTTGTTGTAATAAGGCGCCACCAACAGACAGGCGTCGGCACCGACCTTCTTGGCGCCTTGGGTCAATTCGATGGCTTCCCGGGTGGAATTGGAGCCGGTTCCGGCAATGACCGGCACCCTGCCGGCAACCTGCTGGACCACCAGGCGCACCACCTCGATGTGCTCAGCCTCGTCCAGCGTGGCGGATTCGCCGGTGGTACCCACCGCCACGATGGCGTCGGTCCCCTGCTCGATATGAAACTCCACCAACCGCTGCAGGCTGGGGACATCCAGCGCACCGTCCGCCTCCATGGGGGTAATCAGTGCGACGATGCTGCCTTGGATCATGCGCCTCTCGACCTGGAAACAAAGCGGGCATGGTAACGTGGCGGGCGCGCCCCTGACAACCGTGGCCGGACCGCGCCTCGAGGCGCCCGCCGCGCCGTGGGAAAGCCCAGTGCGAAAATGTTAAGATTCGGTAAATACGCAACCTTAGAAGCCCAACAGCATGCAACTCGTGATTTCCGCCGTCGGGGCGGACCGTGCCGAACTGATCGGTGAATTGACCAAAACCATCCGCGAATGCCGCTGCGGCATCCTGGAAAGCCGGATGAGCGAACTGGGCACGGAATTCGCCGCTTATTTCCTGGTGGAAGGCAACTGGAACCACGTTGCCCGGCTGGAAAGCGCCGTTGAAGGCATCGGCAACCGCTTCGGCCTGAAGGTCCAGGTGCACCGCGCCAGCGAGACGGAAAAGCAGCCCGACAACTGCGTGCCCTACACCGTCGACGTGTTCGCCAGCGATCGCATCGACAACATCAGCGAACTGGTCGCCTTCTTCATTGCCCGCAACATCAAGGTGCTGGACTTCA
>VEPB01000273.1 GCA_012026715.1 Methylococcaceae bacterium
ACTGTGCTTGGTTTGACCGTCCCTAAGCCGCCTGAGAAAATCCTTTAACCGATCAAGCCTCTAGTCTGAGGATCATCATGGCAACCGAAGAGAAGATCAAGGGTCCGGCGTCGTACTTCCCCTCCATCGAGAAGAAATACGGCCAATCCATCGACCACTGGATGCGGGTGCTCTCGGAGGCGGGGCCACTGAAGCACATGGAGTTGGTTGCTCTGCTCAAGACCGAACATGCCATGGGGCACGGTCACGCCAATGCGCTGGTCGCATGGTTCATGGCCAAGAAAAACTGACCCGATTCAGCTGGGCACGAAAAGACACGCCCGACTTACCGCGCTGTTCTCCCCAACCGTCGCGCAATCATCTCGCGCATCACCTGCCGCTTGATTGATTTTGTCGTGAGCCCGGCCGGCGCCCACCACCAGCCATCCTGCTGCATCGCCCGCGCCGCCGCGACGAAGCGATCGGCCACCGCGGCAAAGTCGGCATCGGTGTAGTTGAGGCTGAAGATGAAGCGGCCGGTGCCGACCCAGCTGAGACTCAGCCCATGGGCACGCAGGTAATACTGCAGCATCCAGTGGTAGCGGCCGGGCTGGGTGTAGGTCACGGTCCAGATGGAGGACAGGTTGGCGACCCGAACCGGCAGGCCCTCCTGTTCCAGATGGGCATTCAGCGCCTGGGCGCGCCCGTCCCACACCGCGTCCAGATCCCGGTAGAGGTCCTGGATTTCGGGCCGGTACAGGCTCCGGAGAAACTCCTGCATGGTAGCCATGACGTAGGGGTGGGAATTGAAGGTGCCGCGGGCGAAGCAGATGTCCAGGGGACGATCGTCGCGGTAGCGCCGCATCAGGTCTTTCCTGCCACAGACCGCGCCGACGGGCAGACCGCCGCCCAAGGTCTTGCCGTAGGTGACCAGGTCTGCCTGCACGCCGAAATATTCCTGCGCCCCTCCCGGTGCCAGCCGGAAACCGGTGAATACCTCGTCGAAGATCAGCACGATGCCGCGCCGGCTGCACACCTCCCGCAACCGGCGCAGCCAGTCGCCATAGGCAGTTTTGTCGAAACCCGCGGCACGGCTGCCGTCCACCAGGGAGCCATCGCCGGGAGCAGCGGCATTGGGGTGCAGGGCTTGCAGCGGATTGACCAGCACGCAAGCAATGTCGCGCCGTCGCCTCAGCACCCGCAGGGTGTCCTCGTCCATGTCCTTGAGGGTATAGGTATCGCTGGCCGGCAGCGGATTACCGATGCCCGGCTGCACATCGCCCCACCAGCCGTGATAAGCCCCGCAGAACCGCACCAGGCGCCGCCTCCCGGTGTGGTAGCGGGCCAGCCGCACCGCCTGCATCACCGCCTCGGTGCCTGACATGTGGAAAGTCACCTCGTCCTGCCCGGACAAGGACTTGAGCCGCACCGCATTGGCCATCGCCAGGGGATGGTAGGCCCCCAGCACCGGCCCCAACTGTCCGACCTGACGACCGGCCTCGTCCCAGCACGCCTTGTAGAAGTCGTAACCAAACAGGTTGACTCCATAGGATCCGGCCAGATCATAGGCCGGTTGACCATCCAGATCGGTGAGGGTGACGCCGTCGCTGGACTGGACGAAGGCGCCAGTGGTCAGATGTTCCCGCACCAGCCGCCGGAACTGGAACGGCACCCGGTAAGCGCCGGTGAACTGCAGGTCCGACAAACTGCCTGCTGCCTGTCGGGTCAGGTCCTGGGTCTTGGGATGGTGTTCGGCGAACAGTTCGGCCAGGCGCATGAATCCCGCCCGGCGCTGGGTCGCGACGACCTCCGGCGCGCCGTCGCAGCAGAAGAAGCGGTCGTCGCCGTATTCGTAGTAAGGCACCAGCTTGGCGATCCGCCGCGACCAGTTGGAATGGCCGGCCAGGGAGGGGTGCTTGGCCCGGGACAGCTCCAGGCGCGACTTCAGTTTGGGCAGGCTGACCATCAGCGCGGTGCCGCTCAGGGCCAGGGTCAGGATCGGGTCCACGGCGAAACTCCTCAGCGTTCGTCAGTGCCGGAGCAATTCCGGCAGCCAGGTGGAAAGCGCCGGAACGTAGGTGATGAGCAGCACGCCGACAGCCAGGGCGGCCAGCGACGGCAGCACGCAGCGGATGATTTCCGACAGGGGCGTGCCGAAGCGGTAGGCGGCGAAGAAAAGATTCATCCCGACCGGCGGGGTCAGAAAGCCCAGCTCCATATTGGCTAGGAAGATGATGCCCAGGTGCACCGGATCGACCCCAAAGGCCGCACCGATGGGGCCGATCAGGGGCACCACCACCACGATGGCGGAGAAGATGTCCATCACCATCCCCACGATCAGCAACAGGCCATTGAGCGCCAGCAGGAAGACCCAGCGGCTGTGGATGGTGGCGGTAACCCATTCGGTGGCGCGATCGGGAACCTGGGCATCGGTCACGTAATTGGTAAATCCCAGGGCCATCCCGAGGATCAGCAGGATGCCGCCAATCAGCACCCCGCATTCGGCCATCACCC
>VEPB01000020.1 GCA_012026715.1 Methylococcaceae bacterium
ACGGTCTTCATGTCCTTCTCGGCCCGGATGGAAAGCAGTTCCGAGCCCTTCTTGTCTTCCATGTAGATCTCGTTGAAGTTGTCCGCGCCGGCGCCTTTGGTGCTGCGGGATTGCAGGCCGGACTTGGTCATGTTGGCTGGCAGCGCATAGGGCACGAGCTGATCAGCGTTGTAGACGCGCCCGGTGATGATGGGCTGATCCGGATCGCCCTCGAGAAAATCCACGATGACCTCCTGGCCGATGCGCGGGATCATGATGCCGCCCCACCCCTTGCCGGCCCAGGCTTGGGACACGCGGATCCAACAGGAGCTTTTCTCATCGCGCTTGGTCAGTCGATCCCAGTGAAAAGCCACCATCACCCGACCATATTTGTCGGTATGGATCTCCTCGCCCTTGGGTCCCACGACAATCGCAGTTTGCGGTCCCCGCACCACCGGTTTGGGGGTTCGTTGGGCCGCCTTGAACGGCACCGAGGCAGGGATGGCGCTCACCGCCATATGCTTGACGACCTCGGAACCTACGTTGGACGACGAGGTATATTCGTTGCTCTGAATCCAGAAATTGATGGCGGTCACGAGATATTCCTGATTGAACGTCGCGCGGGGATGCTGTTCCAGGGTGAACGTCGATCCAGCCTTCATGTGGAACGACGTCGATTCTCCCTGGTAGCGCTCATACTCCGCTTGTAAGGCCTGAATACGGACCTTCGCATACTCTCTGCCTTTCCCGGTGTCTTCATAGGCTCCGGGATAATCGTATTGGTCGCCACCACCCGGTGGCTTGACCTTAAAAAGCTCTTTCTCGGCCTTCAGGTCCGTGGTGGGTGTCGTGAAGTTGAAGTCCTTGAGGACATACTTCGACGATTGCAGCCGGTTATTCAACACCCAGGAGTAGACGTGGATGTGGTCGCGTCGCTCCTGGTTTTCCGGCGGGAAATACTTCAGGGTCGACAACCCGGTAACCTTCGGGCAACCCGAAGAATCATCCATGAGAACCAATTGATCGTTCTTGAAGAAATAAAAAATGCCCTCTTCTTCCATAAGACGACTGATGAAATTGAAATCCGTCTCCCGGTATTGAACGCAATAAACCCTTTGTGGATGCGATCCTCTGATCTTATCATCGATCGCCGTGAGCCCCCTTTTTTTCAGCACGTCCTTGATAATTTCAGGGCCCGTCAGATTCTGGAATATCCGGCAATCTGAGGTTCGGGTCAAAAACCAAAGCCATGGAACCAGGGTCAGGGTATATTTCGGCGCCCCCGATACTGCCTCCTCATCGTGCACGAATTCGGCCACGTAGCCACTGAAGCAACGCATGCCCGAATCGTCCTCCATGGGCACATTGACCTTGATCTGCTTTCCCAAAAGCTGGTCTGGCATAATATCCTTGTCGCTTGGGCCCAATACTTCAAGCTGATATTCGTATAGACGGCTGATTTCCTCACTGCCTCGTATGGCGTAGAAAACCAGGACGTCCTTGGCAAAAGGGCTTTCGACCTCGGCGTAGCGCAATGCCTGGGATTTGGACATGGTGGGAAGCCTCGGATAATTGGTCTTGAATTCAGGAAGAAAATCTCACGGATCGCCGGCCGAGCCGGCATCCCAACAAACCGTCTCTAATCGCGTTCCACGGATCGGCTGGCCGGATCAACCGAATAGCGTTTTCCCCGTTCATCGGTGATGAGCAGCTTATCACCGAAAAAACTCTTGGACAGGGACACGATAAACACGTCCTGCACGTCCTGCTCCAGCTTTGGGTCGTAAGTGACTTCGTAGACCTTCAAGATCCACAACTCGGTGCCGCTGGCGTCGTCGTAGGCGGCGATGTAGCCGCCGTTTTGCGGCAACCCCCGTTCTTTTCCCCAAGGAACCACCTCGAACCGTACGGAACCGATCACCACCGGATCCACGGCAGGCGGACCCAAACGCTTCGGCTTCAATCCGGGGGCGGGCTCGGTGACGGCCGCCGGAGCCCCCTCCTCGGCCGCGATCGCCGGCGGCATTCCCACACAAGCGAGGACTGCGGCCATCAGCATCGCCCATCCACCACAACCGCGGGCACCTTTTTCGCCGGACATTCCAGCATCAACCGGGGCTGACGGTGCGGGCGACCGGATCGACCACATACTTGCCGCCCCGTTCATCAGTGACTTTGAGCTTGTTGCCGAACCAGGTCTTTGCCATGGAGCGGATGAAGACATCCTGCACATCGCTTTCCAGATCGGGGTCATAGTCGATGTGGTAGACCTTCAAAGTCCACAGTTCCTCCCCAGTGACGCTATCCGATGCGGCGACATAGCCGCCATTCTGGGCAAGACCGCGATCCCTGCCCCAATGGATCGCTTCGAACCGGAGGCTGCCGATGATCACCGGCGCAACCTCTCCCGGGCCGAGCCGCTTAGCCGAAAGTGTGTCAGAGCTTGCCATGGGGTCACCTCGATGAGTCGGCGGAGCAAGCCGCAGGCTTACTTCCAGGTATTGTTGAAATCGGCGGTGGACAGGTAGCCGGCCAGATCGAGCATGAAATAGCCCCAGCTATCGGCATTGTCAATCGCCTTGGCGTAGGGAAACCGGTTCTTGTGGGGCTTGAGCCCGGAACTGTCGTAGCGGTGATCCTGGGTACTCACCTCATGATGGGACAACTCGTGCAATATGGTTTCCGCGCAGAGCCACAGCTTGCCGGTATTTCCCTTCAGCCGGGTGAAGGCACCTTCCAGATAGATCACCGGAAATCCACCCCCTTCTCCGCCACGGAAGGCACCGCCGAAATAGTCGTTGCGTTGCTTGCGCCAGTCCAGGTAATCGGTGAAAACCAGGGTGCTGGCATTACAGGCGTTGGCGATCTTCTTGATGCCGGCCGACAACTTGGCGAGGGCGTCGGCCAACTCGGTATCGCCGCAATTGGCGTCGAGGAACCAGCGCTTGACCATGGCCTTGGCGTCATCGCCCTTGGCGTCGACCTTGACCTGGGCGTCCATCGCGATCTTGCGGGCCACCCCCAGGGCGTCGCACATGAGATCCCGGTCCTTGGGACTAAAGATCTCGCTGTCCTGTCCCAGCTTGGACTTGATCGTCTCGTCGGAACCCGACAACTCCTCGAAAACCTGCCGGCGGTGCCGCTTGGGGGGGGAATAAACCCAGACATCCTGGCCCCCCTGCTTGTGGGCGTGGTAGACGTGCCTGGCCAGCTTCAGTGCCGCGGCTCGTTCCACCCAGGTGCCCGGCGAGGTCTTGTTCTGGGCGGCTTGAAAGATGACCTCTCCCGGCCCTCCGCCCAGAATGAACACGGCTACCGCATTGGTATGCTTGGCCCCCGCCAGGATCTGGGTCCGCAGTTTGTCCGGCAGATCCGCGTGGGTGGCGTCGAAACCGGCCGGAGCGAACAGCGATGCCATCGGGCAGGTTTTCGTCAGAAACGTGTCCCAGTCGGGACTCGAAAACTTCTGTTTGGTGAAGACGTCCCGCGCCTTTTCATAAACCGGTGTGAATTTGCTCATGTTCGTAACTCCACAAAAACTCTGCCAACGATCGGAATTGCACCAACAACCGCGGGAGCGTCCCTCCCAGGCGAAACCGTGTTCCGGCTCGGACCGGTCGGCCCACTGTCGGACTTCCGCCGTCCTAAGCCTTCTGCAAGGTCACCACCAAACCGACGACCGGCTTCCCGAATTCCATCCGCAGGGTTTCGGTAGCCACCGCCACCCGCTCAAATCCAGCCTGTTGGGCCACCCGTCCCACGTAGGCATCGCTGTGACTGTAGCGGCCATGCAGATTGAGACGGCTGTCACCGACTCCGTCCTCCAGCCGTTCCAAGGTGAAAATGAACCAGCCCGCGGGCTTAAGCGCGCCGCAGGCGGCCTCCAGTGCTCCGGCCAGATCGCCGAAATAGCACAGGGTATCGGCACACAGCAGCACGTCGTATTCGGCGTCGCTGCGCGCCATGAACTCCGTCAGTTCGGCCTCGTACAACTCGTCGTAGACCCCGCGGCGGCGGGCGCGCTCCAGCATTTTGGGCGACAGATCCATGCCCACCAGCCGCCTCACCCGCTTGCGCACCAAGGGACCACACAGGCCCGTCCCACAGCCCACGTCCAGCAGATCGCCCACCTCGCCTTCGCCGGCGACGTCCTTCAAGGCCTGGTTCACCAGGAATGGCGCCTGGTATTCCAGTCGCTTCAGTACCATGTCGAAGGAGTCGGCGAATCCGTCGAAGGTCTGCCGCACATAGTCATCGCTGGCCCTTTGCGGCACGCCCTGTCCGGTATAGGCGGAGCGCATGTGGAGCGCCGTGGGATTCTCCGGATCATGCTGCAGCCACTGTTCCAGAACCTTTAGCGCGGTATCGATCTTCCCCATCAGGTAAAAGGTCCGGCTCAGGTTCTTGTAGCTGTCGGGATCGTAGACCC
>VEPB01000427.1 GCA_012026715.1 Methylococcaceae bacterium
AACGTCAGCGACGCCCAGGCTGGGGAGGTGTATTTGGCCAACGGAACGGTTCTGACCCTTCGCGAAAATGTTGCTTCCCTCGAGCCCTTCACAGCGGTCCCCGACGATTCCCGTCCATCCCAAACTGCCCTGGAGCGGCTCGCTGCCGCTGCCCGGGACGGCGATGCGCAGGCGCAATATGCCTTAGCCGAGGCTTACCGTCTCGGGCGCGGCGTGGAGCCCGACATCAAGACCGCCCTGCCCTGGTTCGAGGCCGCCGCCAAGCAGGATTATGCGGAAGCCCAGTACAGCCTGGGCGAGATTTACCGCCAGGGCCGCTGGCTTGCCAAGGACCCCCGGCAAGCCCACGCATACCTGGGCGCGGCCGCTGAGCAAGGCCACGCACTGGCTCAGCAGGGACTCGGCAACATGTACCGATTCGGCCAGGGAGTGGCCAGGGACAACGTCTCGGCCGTGGCACTGTTCATGCTGTCGCAACGCAACGGTAATCCCAATCCGCTGGACTTCATGGCCTCCCCCAAGGACGCCGCTCAAATTCCCGCGCTGCTGGAGAAAATCGCCAAACCAGGCAACCTGCTCCGGGCATTGGAACAACGGCAGGCACAACTTCCGAGCCCCGCTCCGGCCGCCCCCCAAACGCAATGGAAAATTCCTTCGCAATCGCACCCCCACTCGCCGATCCGACACCATACGCCGTTCTCCAAGCTCGGTTACGGAATTGGCCTGCTGCTGATTGTCGTTGTGGCGAAGCTCATGTGGCGATCTTCGGAAGTTGCCTACGATACCAACGCCTGTGCGGGGCCCCCGATCACACCGGGACCGGCCCTGGTCCAGGCACGGGAGGAGGCCTGGGAAGCCGGCTACACCATCAACGAAACCTTGCGCTGTATCGACAAGCCCTCCTATGACCGGGTCCAGGCCGATCGGCGTGCCTTCGAGGAACGGCGTGCCCGGGACGTTGCGGTCAAGCGCGAGAAACTGGCCGCTACCGGCGCATCGGAACTGGCCCAAGCCCGGCTGGAATTCCAGACCAAAATCGCGGTAAGAGATTCCGGTTCCCCGCCTCTTCCCAGCCCTCCAGCCGAGCTATTCGTCCGCAGCGACTACAGGAATCCCCAGAACTATTGGCTGCCGGGATTCGTGACGCCCGATCCCAAGGACGGCCTCCGCCACCCAACCATCATCTGGCTGACCGGGGGGGATACCAATTCCTTGTCGGATTTCTGGACGCCAGGACCGGAATCCAACGACCAATCGGCGCGAGCGTTCCGGGAGGCGGGCATGGTCATGTACTTCCCGACCCTGCGGGGTGGCAACGGCAGCGACAGCAACAAGGAATACCTGCTGGGCGAAGTCGATGACGTTCTGGCGGCGAGGGACAAACTGGCGAAGCTGGCCTATGTCGATCCGGAGCGGATTTATCTGGGCGGGCACAGCACTGGCGGCACTTTGGCACTGTTGGTTGCAGCCATGAAACCCCGATTCCAGGCGATCTTTGCCTTTGGTCCGGTGGCACGGGCCGATCGCTATTCCCCTAAGATAATCCCCGTCCGCTTCTCCGATTACGACCCAATGGAGCTGAAATTGCGTTCGCCCATTCACTGGCTGTCCGGGATCGGCCAGCCCGCCTATATTATCGAAGGCGATTCCGGCACCCACAACGACGAGGATTTCGATGCCCTGTGCGCCGCCACCGACAATCCCCGGCTGCATTGCATCAGAGTCGCCGATGCCGACCATTTCAGCGTGCTCGACCGCGCTACCCGCACCATTGCCGCCAAGCTCGCCGGTTCTGCCGATGCAGCCCCTGCCTTTGCCGCCGAGGAATTCAATCCATGAGCCTATCGACGCTAATCAAAGGGGGGCTGGCGATCGTTGCCGTGATCCTGCTGGTGGTCTATTTCCGCGATCCCCATCGCACCGGTCTTCCCTTTGGCAGCACGGACCTGTCCCCCGTGCAGAAACAACTGGCGCGCCTGTCTACCGAGGAGCGCCATCTGGTGGAGTCTTACGTGAAGCGCAGCCGCGGCGACGTGCTGACGCCGGCCATGGCCGACCCCGACGACCCGCTGACAGCCCGCACATTCGGCGAAGCCATCGAGCTGGAACGCCGCTGGAACAAGAAGATGGCTGCCGAGCAGGCGCGGATGGCTGTATTTAAGGAACAACGCGAAGCCAGGCTGACCCCCTTGCGGGCGCTCGTCCAAGTCAGCGTTTCCAAAGCGGAGATCCTGAGCGGCAGCGACTATCGGGCGCTTAGGGATCCGGCCTTTTACCAGAAACCCCATGGCGTGGATGATAAGCCGGTTTTCGTCACCCGCCTCAGCATTCAAAATCCCGGCGATGTGGCCATCGCGGAATTCTCCGGGTCTGTGAAGGCGCACGATAGCCAAAACGTCCTGCCCATGGATCTCTGCTGGATCGATCTGCAGCGGGAAATCCAGGCGCACAGCGACTACGAAATCGTCTGCGGCGATGGCCGCCAGGCCAATCAGCAGCAAAAGGACTTCGTCGAAGATACCTCGGGTCGCTTCGAAGTCTATTGGGAGCCACGCCACATCAAGCTCGCCGACGGGACCGAAGTCGACAGCGGACTATGAATGCCGGCACCGCTTGCGACACAGTTCCGATGAACCCGGCCGGAACGACTTATTGAACATGCAACTACCGCCAGGAATGAAACATGGAACTGGTCTACGGCAAAGAAAAGACGCTATTTCTGCTACTACTGATTCTGGCCGCACCCATCTGGCTGGGATTCATCATCGGCACCCATGGCACCGCGCTGATATACATCGCCGTCGGATTCCTCTTTTACCTTTTCGCCCAGTCAGGCCTCGTGGCCTATTTGAAAGGCAGCGCGGTCGTCATTGGACCGGGGCAGTTCCCCGACTTATGCAAACGGGTTCGGCAATGCGCTCAGCGCCTGGACGTGAAGATGCCCACAGCCTTCCTGCTGCATGGCAACGGTGCGTTCAACGCCTTTGCCACCCGCTTCCTGGGCAAGGATTACATTGTCCTGCTTTCCGATGTGGTAGATGCACTGGAAGACCGACCCGAAGCCCTGGACTTCTACATCGGCCACGAACTGGGCCACATCAAACGCAACCACTTGATTTGGGCTACCGTCTTGCTGCCGGTGAAATGGCTGCCTCTCTTGGGCGCCGCCTATGCCCGCGCTTGCGAGAGCACCTGCGACCGCCACGGATTGGCGTGTTGCGCCAGACCTGAGGACGCCTGCGCCGGCCTGGCCGCCCAGGCGGCCGGCGGCAAGCGGTGGAAGACCCTGGAACCGCACGCATACGCGGCGCAAGCCTCGGACCCGGAAGAATTCTGGCTGTCCTTCCATGAACTGTGCTCCGACTACCCCTGGCTGAGCAAACGCATGTCCGCCCTGCTGCAACTGGCGCAGCGGCAGGAGCCGCAGATGCCCCGACGCAATCCCTTGGCCTACCTTTTCGCCCTGTTCGTTCCTCGGGTCGGTGTCGCCGGTGGCACTGGAACGCTATTGGTCGTCGTCGCCCTGGTCGGCATCCTGGCGGCCATCGCCGTGCCGGCCTATCAACAGTACAAAGTCAAAGCCGCGGCGACTAGTCGAGGCGTGGCGCCGAACGGCAACGACCATTCGGCAGTCGATGGAAATCCGGTAGACCG
>VEPB01000423.1 GCA_012026715.1 Methylococcaceae bacterium
CAGCCGGTTGAGGGCGGCGCTCGCCCAGGCCATCCCGAAGCATGTGAATGCGGTAGTAGCGGCAATGCAATCGACGTAGAATCCAAGCTCGGTTGAGGGGCGCCGTTCGGGGCGACGTTGCGCGGCCGACCAGGGGGATGGGAAATCGCGGCATCCGATGAAAATTCCTGTCGGGGAGCCACGGCAGACAACATTGATTGCAATGGGGGAATGAGTGAGTTCACTGGATATCGAAGCGCTGTTGCAGGAGCTGTCGGAAGACGCGCCGTGCGGGGACGACCTGGAGTACGACGCCGCCTTCATCGCCTTGGAGCAATCGGCCAAGGGCGTGCCCGAGCAACAGATCGGCAGCCGGATCGAGCCGGCCCAGCCACCCAACTGGCGCGAGGTCAGGCGCGATGCCTTGGCGTTGCTGGAACGGACCCGTGATTTAAGGGTGATACTGACTCTGGTGGAGGCCGAGCTGCAGCTGGCTGGGCTGGAGGGCTTGAGGTGCGGTCTGAAGCTGATGTCGGAGGCGGTCCTGCGCTTCTGGGATTCCCTCCATCCGGCGCTCGATCCGGATGACGGCAATGACCCCACCCAGCGCGTCAACATCCTGATGGGCCTGTGCGACGGCGAACTGTTCCTGAGACCCTTGCTGACCGTGCCGTTGTTGAGTTCGCGCGCGCTGGGCAGCGTCACCCTCAGGGATTTTCAGATTGCCTCCGGCAAGCTGCCCGCCGGCGAAGACGACCCCACCGCGGGCGATTTCAGTCGAATCGGCGCGGTGGCGACGGATTGCGGCGAGGAAACACTGGTTGCGGGGTTGGAGATCGTTTCGGCGTGCATGGAAACCCTGGATCAGTTGGAACAGGCGATCGTCGACCGGGTCGGCATCGGCAACGCCGAGGGCTTTGGACCGTTGCGGGACATCCTCAAAGACATCAAACAGCTGTTTGTGCGCTATTCTCCTGTCTCCGGCGGCGAGGGCGAAGGCGAGGGGCCCTGGGTGGCCGAAGGGGAGGGTGGCGGGGTGGCCGCGACCGGCGGCGGCGCGGTCGGAGCGGTGCGGAGTCGCCAGGACGTGCTCCGGGTGCTGGATCTGGTGAGTGACTATTACCTCAAAAATGAGCCATCCAGCCCGATCCCGCTGCTGATCAATCGGGCCAAGAAACTGGTTCCCATGGACTTCATGGCGATCATGCGGAATATGGCTCCCGGCGGGCTCTCCGAGGTGGAGAACCTGAGGGGGCCGGAAGACGAACAGAACGTGTAGCTGATAACTTGAGATAGGAGGTTTAAGGTGGCCGAAAGCAGTCAGAAATTCATAGCCCGCAACCGGGCTCCCCGGGTGCAGATCGAGTACGACGTGGAGTTGTACGGTTCGGAGAAAAAGGTCCAGCTGCCCTTTGTGATGGGGGTGCTGGCGGATTTGTCGGGCAAGCCGGCGGAACCCTTGCCTCAGGTGGGCGACCGCAAGCTGTTGGAAGTCGACGTCGACAATTTCGACGAGCGGTTGAAGTCCATGAAACCGCGAGTGGCTTTTCAGGTTCCCAACACCCTGACCGGCGAGGGCAACATCAACGTGGATATCACCTTCGAGAGCATGGATGATTTTTCTCCCGCGGCCGTGGCCCGCAAGGTGGAAGGCCTCAACAAGTTGTTGGAGGCCCGCACCCAATTGGCCAATCTGATCACCTATATGGATGGCAAGGCCGGGGCCGAGCAGCTGATCGCCAAGGTGATGAGCGACCCGACCCTGCTGCAGTCGCTGGCCTCTGCGCCCAAGCCGGCCGATCAATCACCCGCTGAAGAGACCAAGGAGTAAGCCATGGCCGAGCTGGACACCCAACAACAAGCGGGCGCGACCGCGACCCTCGAAGGCGGCGATTTCACGTCGCTGCTCAACAAGGAATTCAAGCCCAAGTCGGATCGGGCCAAGGAGGCCGTGGAGTCGGCGGTCACGACCCTGGCCGAGTACGTGCTCAAAGGAGTCACCACGGTCTCCGAGGACGCGGTCAAGACCATCGAGGCGATCATCGCCGAGATCGACCGCAAGCTGACCGAACAGGTCAACCTGATCATGCACCACGAGGATTTTCAGCAGCTGGAAGGCGCCTGGCGCGGTTTGCGCTACATGGTGACCAACACCGAGACCGACGAGATGCTGAAGATCCGGGTCATGAACATCTCCAAGAAGGAGTTGGGCAAGACCCTCAAGAAGTTCAAGGGAACCGCCTGGGACCAGAGTCCCATGTTCAAGAAAATTTACGAAGAGGAATATGGCCAGTTCGGCGGCGAACCCTTCGGCTGTCTGGTGGGCGACTATTACTTCGATCATTCGCCGCCGGATGTCGAATTGCTGGGCCAAATCGCGCAGATTTCGGCGGCCTCCCACTGTCCCTTCATCTCCGGGCTGTCACCCTCGGCGTTGCAGATGGATTCCTGGTCGGAGCTGGCCAATCCCAGGGATCTGACCAAGATATTTTCCACTCCGGACTATGCGGCCTGGCGTTCGCTGCGGGACTCGGACGATTCCAAGTACATCGGCCTGGCCATGCCGCGCTTCCTGGCGCGGCTGCCCTATGGCGCCAAGACCGATCCGGTGGAAGAGTTCGATTTCGAAGAGGACACCGCGGCCGCCAACAGCAGGAACTACGCCTGGGCCAACTCGGCCTATGCCATGGCGACCAACATCAATCGCTCGTTCAAGCTGTATGGCTGGTGTTCGAGGATCCGCGGCATCGAGTCCGGCGGCGCGGTGGAAGGCCTGCCGGTGCATACCTTCCCTACGGACGACGGCGGGGTGGACATGAAATGTCCGACCGAGATCGCCATCAGCGATCGGCGCGAAGCGGAACTGGCGAAGTCCGGCTTCATGCCGTTGCTGCACAAGAAAAATTCGGATTTCGCCGCCTTCATCGGCGCGCAGTCCCTCAACAAGCCGGCCGAATACGAGGACCCGGATGCCACCGCCAACGCCAATCTGGCGGCCCGGCTGCCTTATCTGTTTGCCACCTGCCGCTTCGCCCATTACCTGAAGTGCATCGTGCGCGACAAGATCGGTTCGTTCAAGGAGCGTTCCGACATGCAGATCTGGCTCAACAACTGGATCATGCAGTATGTCGACGCCAACCCGGCCATGTCGTCGGAGCGGGACAAGGCCATGAAGCCGCTGGCGGCGGCCGAGGTGGTGGTGGACGAGGTGGAAGGCAATCCAGGCTATTACAGCGCCAAATTCTTCCTGCGCCCGCATTACCAACTGGAAGGGCTGACCGTTTCCCTGCGGCTGGTTTCCAAGCTACCGTCGGCCAAGGCCGGCTAGCTGTTTCCGGTGACCGGCGCTGAGGGTAAAGATCGGCTCCCGGCGATTTCAAATGGGTTGCCGGAGTGTGCAGGAGCGCCGTTCTATCCCGAAGTAGGAGTCGGAAAGCAGAAGTTGGATTTCCGACCGGCGCGGGTGCCTTGTGGCCCCGCCTTGGTTTCCCAAGCGAATGTCCGGGTTCGGTTGGGGGAATGCATGACCGGATGAACCTTTCTGGAACAACACTCAACATTGGAGCAAGAAAATGGCAGTTGATATGTTTTTGGATATTCCCCCGATCAAGGGTGAATCGAAGGACGCAACTCACAAGGAAAAGATGGACGTCCTGGCCTGGAGCTGGGGCATGTCCAACTCCGGTTCCGGTCATGTCGGCGGCGGTTCTGGTTCGGGCAAGGTCAATGTCCAGGACCTCAGCGTTACCAAATACATCGACAAGGCGAGTTGCGATCTGATGAAGTCCTGCTGCAACGGCAAGCACTTCGACAAGGCCACTCTGATCGTCCGCAAGGCCGGCGAGAAGCCCCTGGAATACGTCACGATCACCATGACCGACGTGATGATCACCGCGGTCAGCACGGGTGGTTCCGGCGGCGAGGATCGTCTGACCGAAAACGTCACCCTGAATTTCACCAAGGTCAAGGTGGAGTACAAGGAACAGGCCAAGACCGGCGCCCAGGCGGCGGCTCCCAACATGGAGTGGAGCATCGAAGGAAACGCGTAACGACCGTTTCCCGGAACACCGCCCCGCCTGCAAAGGCGGGTGCGGTTGTTTTTTTGTCTGGCGATCCGACCTTCCGAAGTGGTCTGCGGCCGGTCGAGTAGACGGGCGTTCCCGTGCCCGGGGTGCGGACTGACAGCGCCAGGCAGTGGATGATTGCCGATCGGCTGAGCGGAAGCGGGGTGGCCTGTTCCGGTAATGGCGGGGATCGAGCCGGTCTGCAGACATGCAGCGCGGCCTGCATCAGCCGGTTGACCGAGACGGGTGGCGCTGCGGTACACCTAAATCTTTATGGAATGCCAATATGCTTGCTGAGCAGAGTTTGCATCAGGGGAGTCCCCAAGAGGCTTTAGCCCGCCTGCAGGAGCAGGTGAAGAAGGATCCGTCCAATCCCAAGCTGCGGGTGTTCTTGTTTCAGCTGCTGGCGGTCCTGGGGCAGTGGGAAAGGGCCCAGACCCAACTGAAAGTCTGTGCCGAGCTGGATCCGGCGAATCTGCTGATGGCTCAGATGTACCGGGAAGCCATCCTGTGCGAGGCGTTGCGGACGGACGTGTTCGCGGGGCGCCGCACACCCCTGGTGTTTGGAGATCCAGAGCAGTGGGTGGCATTGCTCATCGAGGCCCTGCGGCTCGATCACGAAGGGTCCTGCACCGAGGCTCGGGACTTGCGCGGCCAAGCGCTGGAGCAGGCCCCGGTCACTGTCGGCAGTGTCGACCAGCAGCCGTTCGGCTGGATTGCCGATGCCGACAGCCGGTTAGGGCCGGTGCTGGAAGCGGTGGTGAACGGGCGCTATTACTGGGTACCGTTCCAGCGATTGGCGCGGGTGGAGATCGAACCCCCGGCCGATCTGCGCGATCTCGTATGGATGCCGGCCCAACTGCAGTGGGCCAACGGGGGCAGTGCCAGCGGCTTGATCCCCACGCGTTACGCCGGTTCGGAAGCGGCCACGGATCCGCAGATCCTGATGTCCCGAAGGACCGACTGGAGAGAGTTGGTGGAAGGCAGCTATGCCGGCCTTGGGCAGCGGCTGTTGGTCACCGATCAGAATGAATATCCCCTCATGGACGTGCGTTCCATCGACCTGACCCCCGCCGCGGGCTGACGCCCATGGCCGAGCTGCTGCCCACCGAGCGGTTGCAGCCGTCGCTGCTGGACCGTCTGGCTGACGATGAGCCGGGGGAGAGCCACGAATCGCGCGACAAGCGGGTGCTTTCACAGCGGCGGCTGCGGGAAAGCGTGTTGCGCGATCTCGCTTGGCTGCTAAATTCAACCGCCATGGATTCCGGCGGCAAGCTCAAAAGCTTTCCGGAGGTGGCTCGTTCCGTGTTGAATTACGGGATCCCCGCCCTGTCCGGCACCAACATCGCCAGCACCGACGTGGTGATGCTGGAACGCAACCTGCGTCAGGCGATTGCCGCCTTCGAACCCCGGATTCTCAAAGACTCCCTGAAGATCAAAGTGATCGCATCAAAGGATCTCTACAACCATAACGCCTTGGCATTCGAAATCGAAGGCGACCTGTGGATGCAACCCTTGCCCCTGAGACTCTATCTACAGACGGAGATCGATCTGGAAACCGGGCACGTCGAGTTGATCGACCGCGGCGGCTGAAACCATGGATCCCCGACTGGTCGAATACTACGAGAGGGAACTGAGCCATCTCCGCGAGATCGGCGGCGAGTTCGCCCGGGAATATCCCAAGATCGCCGGTCGCCTGGCCCTGACCGGAGGCGAGGGAGCCGAATGCCCGGACCCGTATGTCGAGCGCTTGCTGGAAGGCTTCGCCTTCCTCGCCGCGCGGGTCCAGCTCAAGATCGATGCCGAGTTCCCGGCCTTCACCCAGCATCTGCTGGAAGTGGTCTATCCGCACTACCTGGCCCCGACGCCGTCCATGGCCATCGTCCAGATGCATCCGGACCGCACCCAGGGTTCACTGGAGGACGGCTTCACGGTGCCGGCGAGGACCGGGTTGCGATCCAACCTGGCCAAGGGGGAGCAGACCGCCTGCGAATACACCACGGCTCACGAGGTGGTGCTTTGGCCGATCGAGGTGACCGATGCGGAATACCTGGTGGGGGCGAGCGCCATTGCCAACCTCGGCGTGCCCAGTTTTGCCGGCGGCAAGGCCGGGCTCCGGCTGCGCTTGCGCACGACCCTGCCGGGACTGAACTTCGACCAACTGCCCCTCAGCGAGCTCCCGCTGTACTTGCACGGCACCGGGCAGCTGCCGGTGCATCTGTGTGAACAGCTGCGGGCCAACGCCTTGGCGGTGGTGGTGATTCCGACCGGCCGGCCGGCCTCCTGGCATGAAACGGTGGCCTACGGACCTCTCGCCGGAGTGGGGTTCGCCGACGACGAGGCCTTGTTGCCGTACACCGCGAGGTCGTTTCAGGGGTATCGGCTGTTGCACGAATATTTCGCCTTTCCCCAGCGCTTCCGCTTCGTGCGATTTGCCAACCTGCGGCCTGGACTGACCCGCTGCCCCGACTCGGAAGTGGATATCGTCGTGGTGTTCGACCGGGTGTGTCAGCCTCTGGAGAATGCCCTCAACGCCGGCCAGTTCGTGCCGTTCGCAACTCCGGCCGTCAACCTGTTTCACAAGCGTACCGATCGCATCCAGCTCAGCCGCGAGATTCCCGAGTATCACATCCTGGCCGATCGCACGCGGCCCATGGATTTCGAGGTCTACAGCGTCGAGGAGGTGACCGGCTACGGCGAGAATCAGGATCGCGAACAGGAGTTTCAGCCGTTCTACGGTCTCAAGAGCCGCCGCGGCGGGCGGGACAACTCCGGCTTTTACGCGCTGCGGCGGCGCAAGCGGGTGCTGTCCACCCGGCAGCGCCGGGAAGGCCTGCGCACCAGCTACATCGGGCACGAGGTGTTCCTGTCGCTGGTCGATACCCGCGCCGCGCCTTTCGCCACCGATCTGCAGCAGCTGGGCCTGAACACCCTCTGCACCAACCGCGATCTGCCGCTGCTGATGCCCTTGGGCGTAGGCGATACCGATTTCACCCTCGACATCGGGGTGCCGGTGCAAACCGTGCGTTGTCTGGCTGGCCCCACCAAGCCCAGGCCGTCGCCGGCCGACGGCGAGGTGGCGTGGCGACTGATCAACCACCTTTCCATTAACTACCTGAGCCTGGAGGACCACCCCGGTCGCGAAGGCGCGACTGCCTTCCGCGAGTTGCTGGCGCTCTATGCCGACATGACCGATTCGTCCGTACTCAAGCAGGTGGAAGGGCTGGTCTCGATGACGGTCCGCAACGTGATTCGGCGCATCGACGCCAAGGGCCCCATCGTCTTCGGGCGAGGCCTGGAGATTGGCGTCAAGTTCGAGGAATCCGCCTTTGTCGGTTCCGGACTGTTTCTGCTCGGCGCGGTGCTCGAGCAGTTCTTCGCCCGCTACGCCTCCATCAACACCTTTACCGAAACGGTGATCCACACCACGGATCGCGGGGAGATCATGCGATGGCCGGTGCGCAAGGGACAACGGCATACGCTGTGATGGAAGCGCTCCGGGCTCACCCGGAACGCTTCGACTTCTTCCAGGCCCTGCGCCTGATCGAATGCCTCCATGCCGAGCGGCCGCGCCTCGGCACCGGCAAGATGGCGAGCGACGACCCCATCCGCCTGGGCCAAGAGCCGGAAATGGATTTTGCTCCGGCCACGCTGATGTCCTGCAAGCCCGGCCGCAGCGGGATCGACCGCGTGGCGGTGCGCTTCCTGGGGCTATTCGGTCCCAACGGCCCCCTGCCCCTGCACCTCACCGAGTATGCGCGACAGCGACTTCATCACCACGGCGATTCCACCCTCACGGCTTTCGCGGACATCTTCCACCACCGCATGCTGTGCCTGTTCTATCGGGCTTGGGCGGCGTCCCAGCCGACCGTCATGCGCGACCGACCCGACAGCGGCCGCGACGCCTTCTACGTCGGCGCTTTGCTGGGACTGGCGCCCAAGTCCATGCGGGAACGCGATGCGGTCAATGACCTGGCCAAGTTTCACTATGCCGGACTCTTGGCCGGCCAGACCCGCCATCCCGAAGGCCTCGCCGCCCTGTTGGGGGACTATTTCGGCTACCCGGTGGTGGTGGTGGAATACGTGGGGGAGTGGATGGAGATCGCCGCCGCCGACCAGTCGCGCCTGGGTGCATCGCCGCGCCTGGCCACCCTGGGTCAGTCCACTATCGCCGGTGCCCGGGTTTGGGGCTGCCAGCACAAGTTCCGGCTGGTACTGGGTCCCTTGGGGCTGGAACAGTATCGCGCCATGTTGCCCGGTGGCTCCGAATTGGCGGAACTGGTCGCCCTGGTGCGCAACTACGCCGGCGACGAACTGGCCTGGGACGTCAACCTGATCCTGGTGGGCGCCGAGATTCCATCGGCCCGTCTCGACGGCGCCACCCAGCTGGGCTGGACCAGCTGGGTGGGCGACCGGTCCGGTCCCATCGACGCCTACGACCTGATGCTCAATCCCTTCTTTTCACGACTCTAACACGGCCTTTGACTGCCGGGAGACTCCGCCATGACTGAAATCAGCCGCGTCAAACTGTTCGGCAAGCTGAACCGCGTTTGCTACAAGGGCATCGAGAGCGCCACGGTATTCTGCAAGCTGCGGGGCAACCCCTATGTGGAACTGGTGCACTGGATCCACCAGTTGCTGCAGCTGCAGGACTCCGACCTGCACCGCATCGTCAAGCAGTTCAACATCGACCCGGGCCGGCTGGTGAAGGACCTCACCGAAGCCCTCGACCGGCTGCCGCGCGGTTCCACCTCCATTTCCGACCTGTCTTCCCACGTGGAGGATGCGGTGGAACGGGGCTGGGTCTATGGCACCCTGATGTTCGGCGAGAGCCAGGTGCGCAGCGGTCATCTGATGGTGGGGCTGGTCAAGACCAAGACGCTCAATCAGCAGTTGCTGGCCATCTCCCGCGAGTTCGAGAAGATCAAGCCGGACACCCTGACCGACCGCTTCGCCGAAGTCGTGGCCGGCTCGCCCGAGGAAGGGCTGGGAACCACCGACGGCTTTCAGGTCGGGGGCGGGGCGACGCCGGGCGAGGCCAGCGGCGCCATGGCTCCGGCCCAAATGGGCAAGCAGGAAGCCCTCAAGCAATTCACGGTGGATCTGACCGAGCAGGCCCGCTCCGGCAAGATGGACCCCATCGCCGGCCGCGACGAGGAGATCCGCCAGGTTATCGACATCCTCATGCGGCGGCGCCAGAACAATCCCATCCTCACCGGCGAGGCCGGTGTCGGGAAGACCGCGGTGGTGGAAGGCTTCGCCCAGAAAATCGTCGCCGGCGACGTGCCGCCGCCGCTGCGTGAGGTAAGCCTGCGCACCTTGGATGTGGGCCTGCTGCAAGCCGGCGCCAGCATGAAAGGCGAGTTCGAGCAGCGTCTGCGCCAGGTCATCGAGGAGGTGCAGGCCTCCCCCAAGCCCATCATCCTGTTCATCGACGAGGCCCACACCCTGGTGGGGGCAGGCGGCGCTGCGGGCACCGGCGATGCCGCCAACCTGCTCAAACCCGCCCTGGCACGCGGAACCCTGCGGACCGTGGCCGCCACGACTTGGGCGGAGTACAAGAAGCACATCGAAAAGGACCCGGCGCTGACTCGCCGTTTCCAGGTGGTGCAGGTGCACGAACCCAGCGAGGAGAAGGCGGTGCTGATGATGCGGGGCGTTGCCTCGGTCATGGAAAAGCACCACAAGGTGCAGGTGCTTGACGAAGCGCTGGAGGCGGCGGTGAAGCTGTCCCATCGCTACATCCCGGCACGGCAGCTGCCCGACAAGTCCGTCAGCCTGCTGGATACCGCCTGCGCACGGGTCGCCATCAGCCAGCATTCGGTGCCGGCGGAAGTGGACGATTGCCGCAAGCGCATCGGCGCCCTCGAAACCGAGTTGGAAATCATCGGCCGGGAAAAGGCGGTCGGGGTAGACACCGAGAAACGAGAGGCCGCCGCCAAGGAGAAGCTGGCTGGAGAGCAGGAACGGCTGGCGCAACTGGAGCAGCGCTGGAACAGCGAGAAGGAGCTGGTCGCCAAAATCCTGGACCTGCGCGGCAAGCTTCGGGCCGGCGGCAATCCGGTGGATGTTGCCGTCGCTGCCGACACCGACGTATCGTCCCCTGTCCCTCTGGGAGAGGGTCAGGGTGAGGGTGCTCTTCCGCAAGACCGCGAAGCCCTGCTCAACGAACTCAAGGCACTGCAGGCACAGTTGCACGAGTTCCAGGGCGAGAGCCCGCTGATCCTGCCGTCGGTTGACAATCAGGCCGTCGCTTCGGTGGTGCAGGATTGGACCGGCATCCCCGTTGGCCGCATGGTCAAGAACGAAATCGAAACCGTGCTGAAGCTGGCCGACAACCTGGAGCAGCGCATCATCGGCCAGCGTCATGCGCTGGATATGATCGCCAAGCGCATCCAGACTTCCCGCGCGGGCCTCGACAATCCCAACAAGCCCATCGGCGTGTTCATGCTGGCCGGTACCTCCGGCGTCGGCAAGACCGAGACCGCCCTGGCTCTGGCCGAAGCCCTTTACGGCGGCGAGCAGAACGTCATCACCATCAACATGAGCGAGTACCAGGAAGCCCACACGGTTTCGACTCTGAAGGGCGCGCCTCCGGGCTACGTCGGTTATGGCGAGGGCGGTGTCCTCACCGAGGCCGTGCGGCGTCGCCCCTATAGCGTGGTGCTGCTGGACGAAGTGGAAAAAGCCCATCCGGATGTCCACGAAATCTTCTTCCAGGTGTTCGACAAGGGCTGGATGGAGGACGGCGAGGGGCGGGGCATCGACTTCAAGCACACCCTGATCCTGCTCACCACCAATGCCGGCACCGAGCTGATCGCCAACCTCTGCAAGGACCCGGAACTGATGCCGGAACCGGAAGGCATCGCCAAGGCGCTGCGGGAGCCGTTGCTGAAGGTGTTCCCGCCGGCGCTGCTGGGCCGGCTGGTGGTCATTCCCTACTACCCGTTGAGCGACGAGATGATCGCCGCCATTGCCAAGCTGCAGCTGCGGCGCATCGAGAAGCGCGTCATGGAGAGCCACGGCGTGCCGTTCAGCTACGACGACGAGGTGGTCAAGCTCATCGCCAGCCGCTGCACCGAACTGGAAAGCGGCGGCCGCATGGTGGACGCCATCCTCACCAACACCGTCCTCCCCAGTATCAGCGGCGAGTTCCTATCCCGAATGATGGAGGGTAAGAGCATCGAAAAAGTGCATGTTTCGGTGGTCGATGGGGATTTCGGGTATGCCTTCGAGTAGGGTAGCGAGAAACTCCTGTAATACCGGAAACAACGACAAGGCCATTGCCGGTGAAGTTCGGCTATACGAGTTTCAGCGTGCTCGACGGTCCGTCTCGGATGCGCTTGGATAAAGACAAGCCTTTTTCCACTCATGTCACTGGCTTTTCGTTCTGGTAGAACCATTGATCAACGGGGCCATCGGACAAAATAGGAGGCTAAGGTGCCGCAATTTCATAAAGACGATGATGGAGTCTGGGTCGACGAGTTTGGGAATGAACCGGTGCTTGCAAAGGATGAGGACATCGATGCCGATGGCAATATCATCAAAGTCAGTTCCGGAGTTTTAGTTGCATTGCAGACCATAGAGGGGCCTGCGTCAGTTCCCAAGAAACTTGATGATGTCTTTTATTTGGAAAAACACGATCCGCGGCATCGCATGGGGAATTTCCTGCAAATTCTCTATGAATATTACAAGGGGAATAAGCTTGGGGGAGCAAGACAGGTTATTCCCGACAAGCCAACATTGCTAGCCAGCTCCAAATTAGGACAGCCCAAGCTATCCCACAGAGAGCGCCCCTCGTTTGAGTTCTATCAGTGGTGCGATCATCTGGATGCGGAGACGTTTGCGAAAGCCATCAAGGAAGGAGGGCTTTTTGGCAGCAAGGGCGCTTGGCCAAACGACTCGGTCTTTTGGAGCAGGGAGTTACATAAGTTTCAGCAGCCCTTGGACTATTTGAATAGTTCACAGCGGCGCCGCTATTACGTGTATGTCGAGGGAGGCCTGCTGAAACGCGAAAGCGAAAAGGGAGGGAAGGAATTTTTGTCGACGACCGGGCACATCTCGAAATGGACTGGTTCAGATACGGGGATATGGGTCATGGGCAATGAACACAGCAAGGAAACCGGATATCCCCTTTATGCGGGCATCATGAAAATCGGCCGATTTCAGCATAGCTCCTTCCTGGAAGGCAAGAAAGTACTCGCCGCAGGGGAATGGAAAGTCGGAAAAAATGGTCAGTTGTTGCTTGTTACGGGGCGTAGTGGACATTACAAACCCGACATGGGAAACCTGGTTGCGGCACTTAAGGACCTAAAGTTTAAGAAAGTCGATCTTTCTTCCGCCTATGTTGAGGTCTTCGCCCAGGGGGCCGAGAAGCCTGAGCGTTTCGCTGCCGAAGAATTTATTGGCAATGTCAAATTGCACTATCTATATCGCGCTGCCCCTAATCTTGCATAGCTGCGCGTGATAAATGTGTTTCAGCCGTTGACTGGGAAGCCGCTGATTGTGTGAATCACCGGGACACCGCGTTTTCTGGTGACGGGCGCTGAGAAATTCAGGATGGATTGATTCAGGGCTTTCATAAGGGATTGGCTGGAGTTAGTGGCACGATCAATGTCGTTTACAGGTGGAAAATGTCGCGAGCTGAAATGTCAGATAATAGTGTCGTTTCAAACGACGAATCCATTTTCGACGCCGACGAACCCCAGGACGTCGCGGTTTCCGATGTCTTGCAGTTTGCCATGGCGCTGCACCAGGAAAACCGCTTCGACGCGGCGGAGGAAGTTTACCGCTCGATCTTGAGGCAGGTTCCCGACAATCCGGATGTGATGCACTTCTTCGGCTTGCTGCGGCATCAGCAGGGACACCCCGGAGAAGGC
>VEPB01000536.1 GCA_012026715.1 Methylococcaceae bacterium
GGCTTGGCGCAGCCGGCGCGACCTGGTGATGCGCCAGACCCACCGGGCCGGCGAGAAGTTGTTCGTGGATTTCTGCGGGCAGACGGTGCCGATCACCGATCCCGGGACCGGCGAGATTCGGCAGGTCCAGATCTTCGTCGCGGTGCTGGGGGCGTCCAGCTACACCTATGCCGAGGCGGTGGAAACCCAGGGCTTGGCCGACTGGATCGGTGCCCATGTGCGGGCCTTCCAGTTCTATGGTGGAACCACCGAGGTCCTGGTGCCCGACAATCTGAAATCGGGCGTGACTAAGGTCTGCCGCTATGAGCCGGATGTCCAGTCCAGCTATGCCGAGATGGCGGCCCATTACGGCGTGGCGGTGGTGCCGGCGCGGGTGCGCAAGCCGAAGGACAAGGCCAAGGTGGAAGCCGGCGTGCTGCTGGTGGAACGGTGGATCCTGGCACGCTTGAGAAATCGGTTGTTCTGCTCGCTGAGCGAACTCAACCGGGCCATCGCCGGGCTGGTTGAGCACCTCAACCGCCGCCCCTTCAAGAAGCTGCCGGGCTGCCGCCGCTCCGCTTTCGAGGAGCAGGACCGCCCCGCACTCGAGGCCTTGCCCGCCACACCGTATGAATTTGCCCAGTGGAAGCAGGCCAAGGTCCACGTGGACTATCACGTGGAGGTGGAGGGCCATTACTACTCGGTGCCCCATACCCTGGTCGGCCGCAAGATCGACCTGCGTTACACGGTCACGACCGTCGAAGCCTTTCACCAGGGCCAGCGGGTGGCCTCTCATCCGCGGGTGGATCTGCGCGGCCGGCACACCACGGTCGAGAGCCACATGCCGCCCCATCACCGCAACGCGAAGTGGTCGCCGCAACGGTTGATCTCTTGGGCCGAAAAAACCGGCCCGGCCACCGCGCAGCTGATCACCGCCATTCTCCACAGCCGCCGCCACGTCGAGCAGGGCTACCGCTCCTGTCTCGGCATCCTGCGGCTGGGCGAACGCTACGGAAACTCCCGCCTGGAAGCGGCCTGCCAACGAGCAATCTCGATCAAAGCCCTGAGCTACCGCAGCGTCGAATCCATCCTGAGCCACGGCCTCGATACTCAACCCATCCTTCCCGAACCCGCCACGCCCAACCTGCAGCACGACAACCTGCGCGGGCCGGAATACTTTCACTGAGAGACATACCCATGCTGAATCATCCCACCTTCGAACAACTGCGCCGCCTCAAACTGCCCGGCATGCTCCAAGCCCTGCAGGAACAGGAGCAGATGCCCGACATCGATCAACTCGGCTTCCTGGAACGCCTGGGCCTGCTGGTCGACCGCGAGATCCAGGAGCGCGAAAACCGCCGCCTGGCCTCGCGGCTGCGCTTGGCCAAGCTGAAACAGGCGGCCTGCCTGGAAGACCTGGATCTGAAAACACCCCGGCAACTGGACCGCGCCCTCATCCAGCAGCTGGCCGACGGCCGCTGGATTGCCCAGCACCTCAACGTGCTGATCACCGGACCGACCGGCGTCGGCAAATCCTTTCTGGCCTGCGCGCTGGCCCAGAAGGCCTGCCGCCAGGGGTACACCGCCTTCTACCAGCGCCTGCCCCGGCTGCTCACCGAACTGGAGATCGCCCGCGGTGATGGCCGCTATCCCAAACTGATGCGGCAGCTGGCCAAGGTCGATGTCCTGGTGCTGGACGACTGGGGCCTGGACGCCGGACTCAACGACCGTCAGCGCCGGGACCTGTTGGAAATCCTCGATGACCGCTACGCCAGCCGCGCCACAGTGGTCACCAGCCAGCTCCCCGTCGAGCTCTGGCATGAAGCCTTGGGCGATCCCACCCTCGCCGACGCCATCCTCGCCCGCCTGGTCCACAACGCCCACCGCATCAAACTCCAGGGCAAGTCCATGCGCAAACAGGCCGCCGAAGCCCTCACCTCAGATACCGTTACGCAGTAACGACCGAATCCCGGAGCACACCCATGGCAAAAACACCGGCACAACGGCAAGCCGCCTACCGTTCACGACGTCACAACGGCGAAGGTCTCCACCGACTCAATACCTGGATCAGTACACCCGCCTTCTGCGCCTTGCAACGACTGGCCCGGAATCACGGACTGAGCCAACGCGCCCTCATCGAACAGATCCTGTTCCGAATCGATGACGAGGCCATCAGAACCCTGGAAACGGACACCCCGGAATGGGACCGCTACTTCGGCGTTACGCGGTAACGGACGCTCGGACCCACTCGCCGGATCGGTCGCCACCAGGAAAACATTGACCGCTCCGGCAACCTCTGAGTAACCTCAAAAACCCAGCGTCGCTTCGCTCCGACCGCCCCGGCCGAATGGCCGTGGATTGGGTGGCCGAATCAGCGTGGAATGGGTGGCCGAATGGCGTGGATTACGCAGTCTGACGTTCCGAATAGCGACATTCGAGAACCTGCAAGGTCATTCTCTAGCGAATCAAGCGTGGATGGCTGTCCGGAAAGCCGTCCGGAAAATTGAGTGCGAACGTGAAGGATCTACACGAGCCGAACGGAATGACCTCGTGCAGCGAGCAGGGTGACTGCTTTCTTGTCGAACGACACAAAAGTCTCGCCTCCTAACCATCGTCCGTCAAAGGCAATGACGCCGTCGGCGAAGTCGCCGCCGGCCTCAAGTATTGATAGCCCAGAGTCAACAGCCGCCCTGTCCATTTCCACATTGCCAGTTTCCAGAAGAACTTGGATCGCGGCCGTAATATCAGAGACCTTGAAACCGTATACCTTGCGCAGGACCCAAACGAACTCGCACAAACAAGGCAAGGTTACAGCGATCAGTTCGGCTTGACTGAGGATTTCAGCGGCAGCTCTGGATTGAGCAGGTTCGTCACCAACGACAGCGCGGACCAGGACATTGGTATCGACGGAAACTTTCACCTCTCCCCTGCCCAGGCCTGCTGAATCGCCTCGTCGATTTCATCCAAGCTCGCCACTTTCGCCGTTTTCCCTTGTAGCAACCCCAGAAAGCGATCAATCGTTCCTGCTGGTTTGGCCGCCCTGATCACGCCCCGGCCATCCGGCAACAGATCGAGTTCGATCTTGTCGCCGGGCTTGATACCGAGGTGCTGCAGCACGTCTTTCCGGAAAGTGACTTGTCCGCGGGAAGTTACGGTAAGTGTGGTCATCGGCGAATTGTAGGCAGTCAATTGAGGACGGAGTGATAAGGTAAATTTCCCTTACCGATGTTGTGCAAGTCTGATCGCCCCGGCGACGTTTTTCAAGCTCCGTCTCGGACTCGTCGACGGACTAAATTCGGCAGAGCGGGAACTGAGTATCTTTCCGTCCCGGCTCCGCCATGGTGTCCAGCCTAGAAAAACAACGTCGCTTCCTGCGAATTCAGTGCCGTGGCAGATTGATTGTCGAAGGTCGCAATCCCAACCCAGGTGACACCAGGCCCTGTCAGATCAGCGTCCATTTGAAGAACGGCCGAGGTGTCGGACTGGACGAAGCGTATTGTGGCTGCCGAATCGACATGGTTCTGATAGCTCCATTCCCCGGCAATCGAAAAATGATCCGTTCCGATGACGAAATCGGTGACCCGGTCGGTGGCTCCGCTCGGATCGACATGGAACACATAGATGTCTTTCCCGCTGCCCCCGGTGAGGACATCGGCGCCTAGTCCTCCACTCAATACATCGTCCCCGCTGCCGCCGACCAGGGTGTCGTTGCCGCCATACCCGTCCAGGCTGTTGTCCAGGGCATTGCCGGTTACTATGTTGTCGCGAGTGTTCCCGCCTCCGAAGACTGCGTTGCCGGTGAGCGTGAGATTCTCGATTGGCATGGCATCGTTTCCTTTTGCCAGCAGATCGAAATTGACGGATGCCATAACCGTATCAATTCCGGAGTTAGGTAGACCGCTGCCCCAAGGATCGCCTACCCGATCACCGATGTTGTCAACGATAAAGGTATCGTTGCCCAACCCTCCGTACAGGAAGTCGGCGCCGGCGCCGCCATCGATGGTGTTGTTTCCGTCGTTTCCGAACAGACTTTCTTGTCCGCTCGACCCTTTGAGGGTGACATTAGCCGAACCGTTGACTTCCATCCATTCGATGCCGGCTGGGATCGTGACCGCAGCGGTCGGTGTTCCCACGAGATTGACATACAGAAAGTCATGCCCGCCTGCGTCGATGATTGTGTCCTCGATGGTTCCGTTGGTGTTGGCATTCACATGGTACAAGTCGTCGCCCAGGCCTCCATTGAGAACATCCGCCCCCCCGTTGCCGATCAACGTATCGTTGCCGTCGCCGCCAAAGAGGGTGTTGGCCAGGGCATTCCCTGTGATGGAATTAGCCAATCCATTGCCGGTTCCCGTTACCGCGTTTCCGGTTAAGACCAGGTTCTCGACGTTGGAACTCAGCGTATAGTTGATGCTGGCGGTAACCTGATCGATGCCGCCATTCGCGCTTTCAGAGACCACATCGTCTGTGCTATCGACGATATATTGATCGTCCCCTACCCCGCCGGCCATTGTGTCGTTGCCAAGCCCACCGTCCAGGAGGTCTGCGCCTCCGTTTCCGACCAGGGTGTCGTTACCGACGGCGCCGGTCAGCGTATTGGCCAGCCCGTTACCCGTTAGTGTGTTGGCCAAGTCGTTGCCCGTTCCTGTCGTCGCCGAGCCCGTGAGCACGAGATTCTCGACATTCGAGGGCAGGGTATAGTTGATCCCGGCGTTGACCTGGTCGGTCCCTGCGGACGCGGATTCAGACACCCGATCACCCGGATTGTCGACCATATAGGTGTCATTGCCGAGACCGCCAGACATCGTGTCTGCGCCACCGCCGCCGTTCAGAATGTTGTTTCCGTTGTTCCCGGACAGCTGGTTGTTTTGGGAATTGCCGGTGGCGTTGATGTTTCCGGTACCCTGCAGCAGGAGCGTTTCGACATTGCTTGGCAGAATATAGGAGACACTCGCCCGGACGGTATCGACAGATGCCGGATCGGCGACCTCCGTGATTTTGTCGCCGGCATTGTCGATGACATACGTGTCATTGCCCAATCCGCCGGCCAGGCTGTCTGCGCCAGTGCCACCATCGAGCAGATCGTTGAAGTCGCCACCGGTCAACGTGTCGTTGCCGGCCATGCCGTAAAGTATGTTGGTTTCGTTGACCGGACCGGTCAATTTGTCGGCACCTGAAGTGCCCGTGCGATAAGCCATGGGAGATCCTCCGGAGAAGCGGTGGTCCGGGTTTCCCCGGTGGATCTCGCCCAGTGGCGGTAAAGCCTGAGATTTCCCGCGCGAGGCGGGCAGAGTGAATTAGCGAAGTGCCGGTACGCCCGACAGCGTGCTCATTAACAGCGATATCGAAGTCTGGAATTTGCCCAACTGCTTGAACACGTCTTCAGCCTGCGTGTAGTCGAGGACGGTGTCCAGGTTGAATTCTTGCTCGATGATTTGCCGCCGATCGCCAAACCCGTCGATCAGGCCCAGCTGAAGACCTTCCTCGCCGGACCAGAACATACCGGTAAACAGGATCGGATCGTCCTTCAGCCGGCTCCCACGGCCGGATTTCACGGCGTTGATGAACTGGCGGTGCACGGTATCGAGCATGCCGTGGATCTGGGTTTCGGCTGCAGGATCCACCGGAGTGAACATGTCCATAACGCCTTTGTACTTGCCGGCCGTGTAGAGTCGGCGTTCGACGCCCAGGCGGTTCATGGCGTCGGTGAAACCAAAGCTGTCGAGCCGCACACCGATCGAACCGACCAGGCTTGCTGGATTGGCGAAGATCCGGTCGGCGGCCACGGCCACGTAATAGCCGCCAGAAGCGCCCATGTCATCAATGACCGCTACCACGGATTTGTCCGGGTGTTTGCCGCGCAACCGCTTGATCTCGTCGTGGATCATGCCTGCTTGCACCGGACTACCACCGGGGCTGTTGATCTCGATCACCACGGCCTTGGCTTCAGATGCGGCAAAGGCACTGCGCAGGCCGGTAATCACGGCGTCGGCACCGGCCTTTGAATTCGCCGCGATTTCTCCCTCGATCCGGACAACCGCTGCGTGCGGCTGGTGGGTGGCCGTGTAGCTCTTCCACCAGGCAAAAAGGGAGAGGCCGACCAGCAGCAACATGAACCCGGATGACAGCATTCTCAGGATCAAATGCCAGCGGCGGGTGCGTTTCAGTTCCTCGCTGTTGGTGCGGAGGATTTCAAGTAGAACAGCATGCGTCGTCGGGTCTGTCATGGCGGCGTTACTCCAAGATTTCGTATTCGATCAGGTTGGCCCGGTCCGAAAACGCGCTGGTGTCCTTCTTGTGGATGAACAACCGGCCTTTCCATGCGGCGACCTGCTGGTCGTTGAAGAAATTCCAGGCAAACACGTAGCGGCCGTCGCGGGTCATCTCGCGCAGCACCTTTTGGGCTTTGGGGTTGTTCCAGGCAATTACGGAGACATGGCCGTAGTTGCCTTTTTCAAAGGCTTTGGGCTCTGACCTGGAAATCACGAGGGCGTGAGTTGTCGCCCCTTCTCCGTCTTTCAGCATCGCGCTCTGCCATATAGGAACGAATCCCAGCGCGGTGTCACGATTTGGGTCAGACGGTGCTGGTTCTACGTCGGAAAGGTGCATTGCTGCCCACAAGGGCTCGCTTCCTCCGGATAATCGGTAAGTCCGCCAAGTGATCGCTTTATCTTCGCCGCAGTTGGCGCTGCATTGCGCGGTCAGTCCTGCGGCTCGGGCCGCCGACTCGAAGCGATGGATCATGTCCCAGCGCGCTGCAATCGTTGCTTCCGCCGCAGACTGGAAGGAGGCATCCTGGAACACCCTGCCGATGACCCGGTAGAAGTGACCGCGCGGGAGCGAGCCGAGCAGCCTCACGCCTACACTCGCGCCGGCGAAAGCACCGACTCGGGTTTGCGACAGCGGAGCCCCTGTCGCAAGTGCTGCAGCGGTTCCGGCTACTCCTGGCGTCCCGGAGGGTCTTGGGAGCTCCCTGGTCATGACTTCCTCCAATTTCTTACGATCCCCCCGATTTTCCGGAAGAATTTCCCGGATCAACCACGAGACAGCGTGGGCATCCTCAGTTGAGGGCTGCACCCGCTTGGTCTCCGGGATCGCCATGGGCTGATAGCCCTGCATGAACAACCCGCACCCTTGAAGGCTGATCAGGCCACAAAGTGCGATTCCACATCCGATCGTAGGTTTCGGCATCATTGTCCTCGTCGTTTTCCATTTCATTTGGAATCCGCGCATCGTCATGCAGCGTTCCGGTCCATCCGGAACGCCACATGACCGCATTCGGTTCGCGTTTCATCGGATGCCTTCCGCGCCTCGCATTCGCTCGGCTTGGTCGGGTTCGTCCATCCTCCACGCGCATAACTCA
>VEPB01000514.1 GCA_012026715.1 Methylococcaceae bacterium
CCGTTGAAATCGTTGCCCCGCACCTGCAGATCGATGGGTGCCGGCGCGCCGAAATTGAGGATCTGGCTGACCATGTCGGCGGGAAGAAAGGAGAAGGTGGTACCCGGAAACCGCTGCGGTAGTTGTTCCCGCAACCGCCGCACGTAATCGGCGGTGGGCTGGTGTCCGGGCGCCAGCGACAGCTGGATCACCCCGTCCTGAGGTCCGATCAGACCGTTATTGGCGAAGGACATGTTGATGGAGGAGATGGGCATGCCGATGTTGTCCACCACCGCCGCTAGTTCCGGCCCCGGAATGATCTCGCGGATGACCTTTTGAATCTCGGCAAAGCGGGCGGCGGTCTCCTCCACCCGGGTACCCACCGGCACCCGCACGTGCATCTGGATCTGGCCGGCATCCACCGCGGGAAAGAAATTCTGGCCGAGCAACGGCACCAGGGCGAAAGACGCCACCACGAAGCCCAGGCTTCCCAGAACGAAACCGCGTCGGCGGCCCAGCGCGGTGTTCAGCACCCCCCGGTAACCGTCGCGAAAGTGCTCGAAGCCCGACTCAAAGCGGCGCTGGAATCGCACCAGGGGATTGCGAGCCGGCGGCAAGGTCCTGTCGTTACCATGCAGATCGGTGTGGGGGGCATGAGGTTTCAACAGGTATTTCGCCAGAGTCGGCACCAGGGTGCGCGACAGGATGAAGGACCAGGTCATGGCCAGCATCACCGATTCGGCCATGGGCACGAACAGGAAGCGCGCCACCCCCTGCAGGAGGAACATGGGCACGAACACGATGCAGATGCACAGCAGAGAAACGAAGGCCGGTGTGACGATCTGCGCCGCGCCGTCGAGGATGGCCCGCTCCACCGGCTTGCCCTGCTCCAGATGCCAGTTGATGTTTTCGATAGTTACCGTGGCCTCGTCCACCAGAATTCCCACCGCCAGCGCCAAGCCGCCGAGGGTCATGATGTTGAGGGTCTCCCCCAGCAAGGCCAGCGAGGCGATGGCTGCGAACACCGACAGCGGGATGGAAACCGCGATGATCAGGGTGGCCCGCCAACTTCCCAGGAACAACAGGATCATCAGGCTGGTGAGCAGCGCGGCAACCACTCCCTCCTTGACCACGCTGTCGATGGCGGCCCGCACGAACACCGACTGGTCGGCCAGGAACTTCACCTCCAGCGCTTCCGGCAAGGAGGGCTTGATAGCCTCGGTCATGGACTTGATGCCGGCGATGATGTCCAGAGTCGACAGGGCGCCGTTCTTAAGCACCTGCAGCAGCGCCGAGCGGGCGCCGTCCACATGGACGATGTTGGTCTGAACCGCCGCCCCGTCCCGCACCTGGGCCACGTCGCGCACGTACACCATGCTGCCGTTCACCTTCTTGAGCGGCAGCGCGGCAATGGCGTTGAGATCCGACGGCGCGTTATTGAGCTGGATGAAGTACTCGAACTCGCCGACCTTCTGGGTTCCGGCGGGAGTCAGCAGATTCTGGGACGCCAGCGCATTGGCCACGTCCTGGCCCGACAGCCCCCTCGCCTGCAAAGCGGCCGGATTCAGGTCGATTTGCACCTGCCGCGACTTGCCGCCAAAGGGCCAAGGGATGGAAGCCCCCGCCACGGTGGTGAGCCGCGCGCGGATCGCAAACATGCCTAGGTCCGCCAGCATCTGCTCCGACATGCCCTTGCCCGACAGCGCCAGTTGCAGGATGGGCACGGTCGCGGCGCTGTAGTTCAGGATCATGGGCGGCGTCGCGCCGGGCGGAAAGGCCTTGATCATGGTCTGTGACACCGCCGTCACCTGGGCATTGGCGACGCTGATGTCCACGTGGGGATGGAAGAAGATCTTGACGATGCCGATGCCGGTGTAGGAATTCGACTCGATATGCTCGATGTCGTTGACCGTGGTGGTCAGGACCCGCTCGTAGGGCGTGGTGATGCGCCCTGCCATCTGCTCCGGCGACAGCCCGGTGTACTGCCAGGCCACCACGACCACCGGAATGTTGATGTTGGGAAAAATATCCGCCGGCGTCCGCCACGCCGCCAGCGGCCCGACGATGAGAATGGCGATGGCCAGGACGATGAAGGTGTAGGGCCGGGAAAGGGCGATTCGGACGAGGCCGGTCATGGGGTGGGGTTTCTTGGTGTTTCAGATGGGCAGTGGATCGGAGAGCGGTGTTTCGTCGTTTTTGGTTTTTGGATCGGTTTGGTATCGCTGCGCGATGACTAATTGAATCGGGGTCTCGCCCCCGAAGGCGAGATACTTTTCTTTGTTTGGCCAAAGAAAAGTATCTAAAAGAAAGTCCACCCCCAGTGCGACTTGCATCGCTGCGCCGTCCTGCTTCGCTTGCAAGTCCGATGGAAACCATCCATGGTTTACCCGTTCGCCTTTCGGCTCACCCCTTGCGCTCCTCGCTTGCCAAGCGGGATCGGCAGAAGGGGCTCTTGCCCCCCTGCCGCCGCGCCGCTTCCTTGCGACGCCCCTGCGGGCTGATCCGCTTGGCAAGCTCCGGTGCTCGGCGCGGCTGCAGGGGGTTAAACAGCGAAGGTTTTTCCGTCACCCCGGCAGGGATTGCCGGGGTCCAGGTTACAAGGATGTATAGGCGCAACCATCCATGGCTCCTAGATTCCGGCAATCCATGCCGGAATGACGAGCGGCCCTGTCGCGCTTTGCCCTTGATCTTCAGCCCCCGTTCAGTCGCGCCGAGCACCGGAGCTTTTGGCGGGAACAGCCCGAAGGGGCGATTCAGGGATGAATCGCGGCGACCGAGCGGCGGGAGAGCCCCTTCGGTCGTCCCCCGTCGAAAGCGAGGAGCGCAGGATCAAGCGACTGCCGGGCCGCCTTTTCTTTGGTTCGTTTCTTTTGGCGGAGCAAAAAAATGAACTCGGCCGTGGGTCCGAGAACCCACATTAATCAGCCGTCGCGCAGCGACTCCTTATCGGCTTGCCAACCCACAATCCAAGAAACACCGCCCGTCGTTGGGTTACGGTGCGCCCAAATGCATTCCAACCCTGTAGAAACCCTCCAATGCGCACCTAACCCAACCTACGAAAACCCAAACCACCAGGCCTATCCACATCCACCAACACCCCCTCGTCCTCGCAATCCACCCGGATCATGGAATGACCATGTTCCACCAACAAATCGCGAGCGCCCTGATCTCCCTGCAAGCCCGACAAGGCATCCCGCCAAATCGAGGAAAACCCGACCGGGTGACCGCGCTCTCCCCGGTAAAACGGAGCTGCGAGGGTGGCGCCGGAACGAAGGGTGTCGGCCACACGGGCAATGGTGGCGAATTGGATGTAGGGCATGTCCGCCAGCGCCACCAACCAACCGGCGGCATTCGGCGTCGCCCGCACCGCTGCTGCCAGGCTGTGACCCATGCCCAGGCGGACATCAGCGTCGAACCCCACCGCCACCCCTTCCACGGCCAGCAACTCGGCCAGGCGTTCCTGCTCCGGCCGCAACACCGTGAGCACCCGGCCGCCGCAACCCTGCCGCAGCGCCCGCGCCGCCGCGACCGCCATGGGGAGACCGCCGGCCAGCGGATGCACCAGCTTGTCGCCGCCGAAACGCCGCCCCTCCCCCGCCGCCAGCAAGACCCCGACGATCCCGTTGCTTTCGTAGGGTGGGTTAGACGCGCAGTTCATGCGGACCATCCGGTTCCGACAAGCCCCTGCGCGCGTCGTACCCCGCCGAAGCCGTCGACCATTCCGCAAACCGGTGGGCTACTGTGCGCGTCAATGTAAATTGCGACGGATGACTTGTGGTGTCTGCGCACCTGCCCCACCCTACGGTCTAGGCACCCGCACAGGCAGAGACCTTGGATCTGGACTGGCCGTACCAAATACCCGTCCCAGCGCTGCCGCATCCCCGCTTCACCGCCGTCATTTCCGCCAGGATCGACACGGCGATTTCCGGCGGAGTGCGGCTGCCGATGGGCAAACCTACGGGTCCGTGCAGGCGCTCCACCTGCTCCGCGGTCAGGTCGAAATACTGCAGCAAGCGCTCCCGGCGCTTGGCGTTGTTGGCCGCCGACCCCAGCGCACCGACATAGAACGCCGGGGATTTCAAAGCCTCCAGCAAGGCCATGTCGTCCAACTTGGGATCGTGGGTCAGGGCGACGATGGCGGTGCGCGCGTCAGGCTCCATGGCCAGCACCACGTCGTCGGGAAACCCCGCCAGCCAGGGGGCGCCGGCCACATCCCATTCACGGCTGTACTGCTTGCGGGGATCGCACACCGTCACCGCGTAATCCAGCGATTGGGCCATCTGCGCCAGGTAGCGGGAAATCTCGCCGGCGCCGATGATCAGCAGCCGCCATCTCGGCCCGTGCTGACTCACCAGGGTATTGCCATCCCACCGCAGGGCCGCGGCCGACGATCCGGCAGTCAGCCGCACCATCCCGCTGACCAGATCCACGATGCGCTGCACCAACTGCCCCGATGCGATCCGGTGCTGCAGTTCCGCCAACAGGGCCGGCTCCGGCGCCGGCTCCACCACCAGTTCCATCCGGCCTCCGCAGGGCAGCCCAAACCGCTGGGCCTCCTCCCGGGTGACGCCGTAATCCAGCCGGAACGGTCGCTCGCCCGCCAGTTCTCCAGCATTCATGCGGCGAATCAAATCGTCCTCCACGCAGCCGCCGGATACCGATCCCTGCACCAGGCCGTCTTCCCGCAGGGCCATCCAGGCGCCGGGCAGTCGGGGCGCCGAGCCCCAGGTCCGGGCGACGGTGACCAGGGCGAAGCGATAGCCGTCCAGCGCCCAGCGCTGGACGGCGGCGAGTACCTGGGTATCCGAGCCGTCCACCTCAGCTCCAGCGCAGGTCGGTGCGTGACAGCGGCAACCGCCGGACCCGGATGCCAGTGGCGGCGAAGATGGCGTTGCACACCGCCGGCGCCAGCGGCGGCAAGGCCGGCTCGCCCAGGCCGGTCACCGGGTAACGGGTCTGGAGGAAGTGGACCTCGATCCGGGTGGGCGCATCGGCGATGCGGATCATGGGGTACTCTTGGAAATTGCCCTGGACGATACGGCCCTTGGCGATGCTCAACTCCTGAAACATCAGGGTGCCCAGGCCATC
>VEPB01000594.1 GCA_012026715.1 Methylococcaceae bacterium
CCCGGTCGCCCGCCTGCCGCACCAGTTCCGGTTCCGGGTCGTAGCCCTCCGGGGCGGCGATGCGCAGCTCGAAATCCAGCAGCTGGGCGGCGTGGATATAGGTCTGGCACATGTTGTTGCCGTCGCCGATCCAGGCCACGGTCTTGCCGGCGATGTCGCCGCGGTGCTCGGTGTAGGTTTGCAGGTCGGCCAGCAACTGGCAGGGGTGGAAGCGGTCGGTGAGGCCATTGATGACCGGTACCCGCGAATATTCGGCGAACAGTTCCACGGTGCGGTGCTCGAAGGTGCGCAGCATGATCACGTCCACCATGCGCGACAGCACCCGGGCGCTGTCTTCCACCGGTTCGCCCCGGCCCAGCTGGGTATCGCGCGGCGACAAAAAGATCGCGCTGCCGCCGAACTGGGCCATGCCGGCCTCGAAGGAGACCCGGGTGCGGGTGGACGATTTCTCGAACACCATGCCCAGGACCTTGTTCCTGAGAGGCTCGTAACCGGAGCGCAGGGTCTTGAGCTCGCCGGCCCGCTGAATCAGCGCGCGAATCTCGTCGCCGCTGAGGTCGGTCAACTCGATGAAATGGCGGGGCGCGCTCATGCCGCCTCCGTCGCCTGCGCCGCTCTGGCGCCGCAGTAACCGGAGACGATGCCGGCCAACTGACTCACCAGCAAATCAGCTTCTTCGTTTTTCAGAATCAGGGGGGGCAGCAGGCGGATGGTGCGTTCGGCGGTGACGTTGATCAGCAGGCCCTCATCCAGCGCCCGGTTGACCAGTTCGCCGCAGGCATGATCCAGCTCGACGCCGATCATCAGGCCCTGGTTGCGTATCTCGACGATGCCCGGGACCCCGGCCAGCTTCTGCTTGAGGCCCTCGGCGATGCGAGCGCCCAGCTCCGTGGCGCGGGCGCACAGGCTCTGGTCGCGCACGACTTTCAATACGGTCAGGGCGGCGCGGCAGGCCAGCGGATTGCCGCCGAAGGTGGAGCCGTGCTTGCCGGCGGTGAGCTGGCCGGCCGCCACGCCGCGTGCCAGGCAGGCGCCGATGGGCACGCCGTTGCCCAGCGCCTTGGCCAGGGAACAGACATCCGGCAGGATGCCGGCCTGCTGATAGGCGAACAGGCTGCCGGTGCGGCCGATGCCGGTCTGCACCTCGTCCAGCATCAGCAGCCAGCCGCGCAGGTCGCACAGGGTACGCAATCGGGCCAGATAGTCGGGGGCGGGAATCTTCACGCCGCCTTCGCCCTGGACCGGTTCCACCAGGATGGCGACGACGCTGGGATTGTCGATGCGTTCGACGGCGGCCACGTCGTTGTATGGCACTCGGATGAAGCCTGAGACCAGGGGCTCGAAGCCGTCCTGGACCTTGGGATTGCCGGTGGCGCTCAGGGTGGCCAGGGTGCGGCCGTGGAACGAACCTTCCATGACGATGACGGCGGGTTCGGCGATGCCTTTGGAATGGCCGTATTTGCGGGCCAGCTTGAGGGCGGCCTCGTTGGCTTCCGCGCCGGAATTGCAGAAAAACACGTTGTCCATGCCGGCGGCTTCGGCCAACTCGGTGGCCAGGCGCTCCTGCAGGTCGACCCGGTACAGATTGGAGCAGTGGACCAGCTTGCCGGCCTGGTCGGCCAGGGCGGCCTGGAGTTCCGGGTGGGCGTGGCCCAGTCCGCACACGGCGACGCCGGACACGGCGTCGAGATAGCGCTTGCCCTGCTGATCCCAGAGCCAGGGTCCCTGGCCCTTCTCAAAAACCACCGGCAGTCTTGCGTATGTTGGCATCACACGATTCGTCATCAACCTTTCCCGAAAAAACAAAGGGCAGCCAAATGGCTGCCCGGACGCAGGGAGGCCATTATAGTGCACATGGGTGGCGAAAGATCAAGATGTCGTCGTCGGGTTGCGGGGAGGTGCTTCCAGGGTACACGTTGAGGTTTTCTTGTTGCGTTTGCAATCAGTGGCGCTAGAATTTTGCCAATGCACCCATGGTGCTGGTTGGAGACGAGATCATGAATACCGCACTGAAAACCCAGCCCGATCCCGCCCAGGTGTTGGCGACCGCCTTTCTCAAGGCCGGCAAGGAGTTGGGGCTGAGTCAAGCGGCGTTGGAGCAGACCATCGACCGCAATCGCAGCTCCATCAGCCGTTATGGCATCGACCCGGAAACCAAGTCGGGCGAACTGGCGTTGCTGTTGATCCGGGTCTACCGCTCGCTGTTCGCCCTGGTGGGTGGCGAGGGCGATCACATGAAGCATTGGATGAAGACCGCCAATCGCCACATCGGCGGCATTCCCGCCCAACAAGTGCTGACCATCCAGGGGCTGGTGAGCGTCGTCGAGTACCTGGACGCCATGCGCGGCAAGCTGTGACGGCCGATCTGTGGGCCGCCTGCGACGGACCCGCCACATTGCGGCCGCTGGCGGGAACCCTGATCCGGATCGTCGAAAGCCAGGTTCAGGTCGCTACCCATCGGCTGGTCTCGACTTTGGAAGAGCAGGCGCTCCTGGAAGATCTGCTCGAATCCGTCAAACCGCCGTTCCCTGCCGCCGCCCAGGGGCTCCATTACCTGCTGGCGACGCCGTTTCGCTATCCGCCGCTGCGCCACGGTTCCCGCTTCGGCAGGCGGCACGAGCCCAGCCTGTTCTACGGGTCTTTAAGCCTCAGCACCGTATTGGCCGAGGCGGCCTATTACCGGCTGGTGTTCTGGCACGGCATGGCGGTTCCGCCGAAATCCGCGATCACCACCCAGCACACCGTGTTCAGTGTCGGCTATGGCGGCGACCGGGGTATCCGGTTGCAGCATCCGCCGTTTGAAACCTGGCAGGCGGCGCTGACCCATCCGGCCGACTATTCGGTCAGCCAGGCACTCGGCACCGCCATGCGGGAAGCCGGGGTGCAGGCCTTCGAGTTCGTTTCCGCACGCGATTCGGCAGGTGGTCTCAACGTGGCCCTGTTTGGCCCGGGAGCCTTGACCGGGCGGCGACCCGAGAGCAGCCAGAACTGGCTGGCGGAAACTTGGGGAGAGCAGGTGGGGTTCTACTGCCATGAGGAAGCACGGGTTCACCATTTCCAACTCGAGGCCTTCAAGGTCGACGGCCGCTTGCCGGTGCCGGCCGCGTAGCCGGCCGGATTGGGCGGCGCCGTGCGCTCAGCCTTGCCGGTAGCCGTACAGCCAGCGCGCCATGGTCCGGCCGCGATTGCGGGCCGAGTGGACCGCGCCGGCCGGAATGAACAGCTCGGCGCCAGGTTGCGGCTGGATCACGGTGCCGGCGATTTCGAATTCCATGGTGCCCTCCAGAACGATCACCAATTCGTCCTGGTCATGGACGAAATCCTCCCAGCAGCGTCCCGGCGGGTCGACCCACAGGTCGCAACTGAAACCGCGCCCGCGCCAATTCTTGCCGATCGCATCGACCTCGATCATCGCCACCTCCGGGAATGCGGGTCCGCAGCCTGCGCCGCCGTCCCATCTTGTCACGGACCGGCGCAACAGAAAAGCGGAGGCCCGGGAGTTCCGACGGAGATCCGGTCCGGGTCGAAGTTGTCTTGCCAGGCGGAGCACGGATCGGGGTGGATCCGGTCGAATCCCAATGTGGAGATCAAGCGGTGGCCAACTGCGTTTATTGCGGCTCTCTCCTGACCCGGCACCAGGCATTCGCCGGAACCACCTGCGATCACTGGCGCTGCCGGGAAAAGCGCCTGAACTCCCAACTGGTCGCCCACCGGACCGAGGCTGCCCGGGTTCTTGCGGTGACCCGGCCCGAACGTTTTCCCATTGCGGTCGTGCCTCACGGCTTGCAGGAGTTGGTGCCGCTGGCGGCGGGAAGTCGCCTGATGCTGGCCGGGTTTCTCCACGGCCTGCTGGACGCGGTGGCCGAAGAGGCCGATCCAGAGCCGTCCGCGGCGGTCCAGGATCCGGGCGACAGCCCGGCCCTTGCGGCGCACCTGGGCCGGGTCTGTGCGGTGTGCCGCGGCTATTGCTGCCATCACGGCGCGGCCCACAACGCTTTCCTCGATCGGAAGACGCTGTTGCGTTTTCAGGCGGCTCGGCCGGATCTCCCTATGGACGGGGTGATCGCGGTTTACCTGGATTTGCTGCCGGATCGTCATTGCCGGGATGCCTGCCTCTACCAGGGGGCGCAAGGTTGCGTCCTGCCCCGCGGGATGCGGGCCGACATCTGCAACGGCTACGAATGCGGCGGGCTGAAGGCGGCGCGCGCCAGCTTTGATCCAGCTAGCGGCGGCTACGCATACGTCGCCGTGCGGCACGATCACCGCATCCAGCGCTCGGCGTTCGTGGAAGATCAGGTCATCCGGCCTTATCCGGTCGACGATCCGACTCAGGGGCCGGCAGAGGGCAGCCGATCTGCCCATGACGATTCGCCGGATGGCTAAACCTCCCGCAGTGCCGCCATGGGATTCACCCGCAACAGGCGCCGGCTGTGGAGGTAGCCCGCCAGGCCGCCCAGCAGGGCGCCGCCGCCGGGGGCCACCAGCCACAGCCGTCCGTGCAGGGTCGGCTCCAGTTCGAAGACGCGCTCGAACAGCACCCACAGCACCGCCTCCGTGCTCATCACCGCCAGGGTTCCCGCCAGCAGCCCCAGCCCCAGGAATTCCGCGGCCAGTCCCAGCTTCAGCAGAGACGACGGGGCCCCCAGGCTGCGCAACAAGGCTTGTTCCCGCAAACGCTGATCCAACGTGGCACGGACGCTGGCGAACAGCACGGCAAAGCCGGCGGCGAGGGCAAAGGCCAGCACGGTTTCAATCGCCAGGCTGACTTCGCCGCCGATGCCCTGCAGCTGGCGTACCAGGGCATCCACTTCCAGCAGGGTGACCGCCGGGAAACTCCGGATCAGCTCCGCCAGGGCGGTCTTCTGGTCTGCGCGGACGTGGATGCTGCCCAGATAGCTCTGGGGCAATCCGTCCAAGTCGCCGGGCCGGAAGATCACATAAAAGTTGGGTGTCAGGGTGGCCCAGCGGAGTTTCCGGAGACTCGCCACGGTGGCTTCCAGGGGGTGGCCGCCGATGTTGAAGCGGAGCCGGTCGCCGAGCTTGATGTGAAGGCTTTGCGCCAGTTTTTCCTCCACCGATACGGCGGCACCGTTTTCCGGGGAAGGCCACCACTCTCCTTCGGTCACCCGGTTTTCCGGCGGCAGTTCGGCGCTGTAGGTGAGGTTGAGGTCGCGGTTGACGGCTGCTTCCCCCTGGCTTTCCTTTTCGGCGACGCTGTGCGCGGCGATGCCGTTGATTTCGGTGAGACGGCCCCGCGCGATGGGGTAGAAATGGCTGGCGGCGATCCGGTGGCGGTCGAGGAAGTCCCGGAACGACGTCCGATCGGACTCCTGCAGATTCATCGCGAAGTAGTTGGGAGCGCCGGCCGGCAGCTGGCGCTTCCAATCCTCCAGCAACTCGCCGTGGACCAGATAGCCCAGCAGCATGGCGGCCAGGGTCAGCCCGAAGCTCAGAATCTGGCCTACCGAGCGGGCCGGCTGGCCGGTGAGATTGCGTGCCCCCAACCGCCAGCCCAGGCCGTGGCGCGGCACCAGGCGGGCCAGCAGAGACAGCAGTCCGTAGCTGGCGATTGCCCCCGCCGCCATCACCGCCGCGCCCAGCCCCAAGACCCAGGCGGTGAGGTGCGGATCGCGGGTGAGCCACAGGGTCAGGCCCGCGATACTCAGGGCGGAGGCCCCGTAGGTAAGGCGGGCGTTGATGGGGGTGCCGGGCAGATCGCGCCGCAACACCCGCAAGGGCGGCAGGTGCTTGACGCTGAACAGGGCGGAGAGCGCGAATCCCAGCAACAGCAGCGATCCCAGCGCCAGTCCGAAGAAGCCTGCTGTCCAGTGGGGCGGCGCCAGTTCCCGCGGCAACAGAGGCTGCAACAGGGTCGCGATGGCGTAGTGGGCGGCGAATCCCAGGGCCAGTCCAATGGTGCTGCCCAACAGCCCGATGACCAGATATTCCAGAAAATGGATGAGCAAGACCTGGCCCTGGCTGCAGCCCAGGCACTTTAGCAGGGCGGTCAGGTCATAGTGGCGGGCGGTGTAGCGGCGCGCGCCAATGGCGATGGCGGTACCCGCGATCACCACGATCAGCAGGCTGCTGAGATTCAGATAACGCTCCGCCCGGCTGAGGGCATTGCCCAGTTCCGGCCGGTCCTCGTGCAGATCCACCAGGCGTTGGCCGGGATGCAGTTCGGGCTTTAGTTTGGCCTTTAAGGCCCGGAGGGCGTCCTCCGGACCCGCGAACAAGGCGTAGTAGTGGACGTGGCTGCCGGGCTGCACGGTCTTGGTGGCCGGCAGGGCGGCCTGATTCATCAGCACTCGGGGCGCCAGGCTGAACAGGTCGCCGCGCCGGTCGGGCTCCTGCAGCAGCAAGTGGGACACTTTCAGCGGCAGTTCGCCGACGGTGAGCGTGCCGCCGAGGGAAACGCCCAGGCTCTGGAGAACCCGGCGGTCGACCCAGATTTCACCGGACGGGGGGCCCGCGGCGACCGGTACGCCGGCGGCTTGATCGGGCTGGTCGGCCACCAGCAGTTGCCCACGCAGGGGATAGCCGGCAGCGGCCGCCTTGATCCCGCACAGCAGCAGCTGGTCGCCTTCCACCAGCACGGTGGCGAATTCGGCGGTCGAGCTGTGGGCCAGACCCAGTTCCCGGGCTTCCCGCGGCCAGGTTTCCGGCACGGGTTCATGACTGGATATGGCCATATCGGCCGCCATGAATTCGGCCGCCTGAGCCTGCAGGGTGCGGGTCAGCCGGTGTCCCAGCAACGAGACGGAGCTGACGCCGGCGACAGCGATGATCACGGCTGCCAGCAACAGCGCCAGTTCGCCGCTGCGGGCATCGCGCCAGACCAGGCGCAGGGCGAGTTTCAGGGGCTGCGGGAACATGGCGCGGCGGTTCTGGCGATGAGAAGAGGGCGTCGGATCCGGGAGATGTGCAATGGCATGGGCGATGTAGGGTAATGTATCATTTCAGCGACACTCGGGTTGGCGTGAACGTCGCGTCCCCGGGTGCTGGAACGCAGGATGCCGCCACGACGGATTGCCAATAGCGGCTGCGATGGAAACGACAAACGATTTGAAGCTGGCTCGGCCGGGCCGCGAGGAGGTTGACAGACCTTGAGAACGCCGGAGCAACTGATCGCACAGACCACAGAATTGGTGACTTTGCCGGAAATTTATTGGCAGCTTCGCGGCCTGATGGAAAGTCCCGATGTGACCGTGTCCGAATTCGCCGGGGTGATCCGGCTTGATCCCGGGCTTTCGGCCAAACTGCTGCAGATCAGCAACAGCGCGTTTTACGGTCTCAGCCGCCAGGTCGAGACCATCAATTACGCCGTCAACATCCTGGGCACCAGCCTGATCCACGACCTCGTGCTGGCCACCTCCGTAACCCGCTGTTTTGCGGGTATTTCCAGTGAAATCGAAAATCTGGGCAAGTTTTGGCGGCGCAGCGTCTATTGCGGGCTGGCGGCGCGCGCCCTGGCGGAGCGGGCGCAGTTGCTGGATGGCGAGAGGGTATTCACCGCGGGCATGCTGCACGACGTCGGCCATCTGGTGCTGTGCCTGCGGGAGCCGGAACCGTTGCGGCTGGCCTTGGCCATGTCCACCACCCAGCGCCGGCCGCTGGACGAGGTGCAGCGGGACAGTTGGGGATACGATGCCGGCATGGTCGGGAAACGGCTGATGGCCGCCTGGCGGCTGCCAGTGAGTCTGCAGGAAGCCGCCGGCTACCATCGCCGGCCGGGTCAAGCCCTGGAGTTCCGGCTGGAGACCGCCGTGGTCCACGTGGCCTGGCGGCTCGCCATGCAGATGGAAAAGGGAGATGACTTTGAGGCCTTTGCGCCGTTTGACCCGGCGGTGGCCGAAGTCCTGATGTACGGAGAGCCGGATTTGCAGGCGGCCCGCGCCGCGGCCGCGGAACTGTTGCCGGATACGCTCGCTCTGTTCGTGCGTTGAGCGCCGGTTCGACATGTGTCAGCCCCCGGGTTTCTGGTAGCCCAGCACCATATAGCGCAAGGCTCCCAGCCTGCTGGCCAGTTCGGTGAACAGGGTTTCGGCAGCGGCAGAAAATCCCGGCCGACCGAATTCGCCGGCCAGCCTTCTCAAAACGGAGTAAGTCGGCAGGGTGTTGACGGTGATGTCCTGTTCCACGCCGGTTTCGAAGCCCACTCGTTCTGCCAGGCGGCGGTAATCATCGCGGCTGTGGTCGAGTCGGCAGCGGCCATAAAACCCGACTCTGGCCGGCCAAAGTGACGCCAATCGCAGGATCGGCTTGAAGGCGGGATGCGGCAGGAAGTCAGACAGAGCCAGACGGCCGCCGGGCTTCAGCACCCGCAATGCCTCCCGAAAGAAGGCTTCCCGGCTGCCGAAGTGGAAGATGCATTCCACCGCGATCACCGCATCCAGACTGGCGTTCCGAAACGGTCGCCGGCCGGCGTCCCCCTGCACCCAGCCCAGCGCGTTGCCGCGACGCGGCTGAAACTGACTGGCTGCGCGAACCAGTTGGCGGCGGTCGATGTTGAGTCCGCTGATGGTGACGTCGGCAAACCGGGCATTGAGGCTTGCCGCCGTGCCGCCGAACCCGCAGCCACAATCCAATAGGGTTGCTCCGTCGGCCACGCCGGCCGCTTCCCAGACCAGCCGGGACAAGGCTTCGGCGGCGACCGCAAAAGCATCGGCGGAGGTGTCTGCGGCCGCCGGCTCAGGCCAATAGCCCCAGTGAACATGGCGGCCGAAGGTCTGTTCGAGGGCGGGATGTCCCTCCTCCAACAAGGCCAGCAACGCGTCGAAATAGGGCAGGCGAATCGGCAGGGACATGGTATTGCTCCGGGCGGTTCAGCGCACGAAATGCGGTAACCCACACCATACACCGATGGCAGGGCCAGGTGTAGGTCGGACGTCGATCGGGCTTCAGCCCGACTGTCGTCTCGAACGCTTGACCGGGACGCTCTCGTGGACCAGGACGGCCAGCAGGATGCAGGCGGTTCCGGACAGCACCCGTGGCGTGAGAGGCTCGCCGTTGATCCAATGGCCCAGCAGCAGCGCACTCACCGGAGTCACCAAGGTGATGAGGGAGACCCGGGTTGCGGTGAGCCGGCTCAGGACGTAGTAGTACAAGGCAAACCCAATCGTCGTCGCCACCAGACCGAGATAGAGGATGCTGGCCAGCGCGGGCGCGGGGAGTTCCGGTGGCGGCCAGGTTCCGTCCAGCCAGTACCAGGTGGGCAGGTAAGCCGCGACAGAGACGATCAGCCCGCCTCCCAGCAGGGTCAGAGGCGGCAGACCGGAATCGACGCGCTTGACCCAGACTGCGCTGAGCGCCTGCAGAAAGGCCGCTGCCAGTACCCCGGCGATGCCCGCCAAGGCCTGGGGACTGTACTCCAGCGCCGATCCCGACATGACCGCGAGTCCGGCCAGACCGGCGCCGTAGGCGAACCATTGCCGCGGGGAGGACGATTGGCCCCGCAGCCACAGGCTGGACAGCAGCGCGGTCAAGACCGGGGTGAGGCCGAACACGACCGACATCCAGCCCGACGGTATCCACTGAGCCGCCCAATACGCCGCCAGCATGGCGCCGTAGATGTGGACGGCGACTGCCAGGTAGGCAGCCGGGGCAGGGCCCCGCCAGGGAATGGGGCGGCCGCTGAGAGCGAGAAAGCAGACGACCAATGCGCCACCGAGGGTCATGCGGGCGGTGACGCCCAGCAGAAAACCCGGGCCTTCTCCGCTCCACTTGATTGCGAGCGGGGTGGTGGACCAGATCGCGATCACGGTCAGATAGGCGGCGAGAACTTTCATGGGCGCAGGCATCGGGTGGAGGGGCGGCCGTTGTAGCGCGGAGGGTGTACACAGGGAAAGCCGGACAAAAAAAATCCCGGCCGAGTCGACCGGGATGCACAGTATGCCGGCTTGCTCCGGCGGAATCAGGTCTGTTTGCAGGGGACTTGGGCGCGTTTGCTCCAAACCGGCAAGTAGCGGCTGACGACTGCGATCCCCGCAGCAACCAGCGCGATCCACGGAAATTCCACGAGGGCCGTGGCGACCAGCAACAGCGCGACCAGTGCGACCGCCGTAAACAACAGCAAAAACGGCAATATCGTTATCAGGGTCAAAGCGTGCATATCTACCTCCACATATCGCGTCGGTTTCATCATACTAAAAACCGCGTGATAGCGTCGGAAATGGATTGTGTTTAATATAGAAACAATGTCAGTATATTTTACACAATAGTGTCTCCATACTGTAACAATGCAGCGGGCGAGGCGGCTATTCGCCATGCAGGAGATTCAAGATTTACGTGGGGTGTTATGAAAAGATCAGAGGTCTTGTTTCTTTGCACCGGCAATTACTATCGCAGCCGGTTCGCCGAACATGTGTTCAATCACCTGGCCGAGGACCGGCAAATGGACTGGCGTGCCTATTCCAGAGGGCTTGCCATCGAGTTGGTGGACTCCCGGGCCGGGCCCATCTCGCCCCATACGCGTGCCGGACTGGCCGAACGCGGCATTTCCCTGGGGAACGGGGTGAGGGGGCCTATCGCCTTGGCGGAAGACGATTTGGAGCGGGCGGATCACATCGTCGCCCTCAAGCGCCAGGAGCACTGGCCGCTGCTGAACCGCAGGTTTCCCCGCTGGGTGGACCGGGTGGAGTTTTGGCAGGTGGATGACGTCGATTGTGCCAGCCCGGTAAAGGCTCTGCCGCAAATCGAGATCTTGGTGGTGGGATTGCTTGGCCGGTTGACGCGCTGAGTCGGCAGCCGTGCTGCCTTCACTGCAGCAGCGGATGGTCCTTGGGCAGTTGATGGGAGACCCACAGAGCCAGCTTGTGGCGCATGGTCTGGCCGTTCTCCTGGTCGGCGGGCAGGGGGACGATGAGCTTGTCCCGGACCAGCAGCCGGTAGAGGCTTTCGACCTTGTCCTTCGCCGAGTCGGTGGGCCGAAACTCCGAATAGCCCCGCAGTTTGGCGTAGTTCTCGCCGACTTCCACGGCTTTCTTCACCAGCTGGGCTTCGTTCTTGAGCTTGCTCATGGGCGCCTTGCTCCCGGTGACCGGGGGATCTTACTGGCGGGGGCTGTGGAGCTCCTCGTGGAGGGCCAGGAATTCCTCCGTTAGCTTGTGGTCCGGCGCGAAATGGATCAGAGGCTTGGAGCCGCTGTGGGATTCGCGCACCTTGACTGACGGCGACAGCTTGGTCTGCAGCACCGGCAGGCCTTCGTCGGTGAGTTCGTTGACCAATTGCTGCGGCAGGTTGGCGCGGCCCTGGTACTGATTGACGATGATGCCTTCGATATTGAGGTCGGCGTTGTGGTCGGCCCTGATTTCGGCAACGGCTGCCAGCAGGGTATAGAGCGCCTCGCGGGAGAAGGCGTCGCAGTCGAAGGGAATCAGGCAGTGCTTGGCGGCGATCAGCGCCGAGCGGCTGTAGAAGTTCAGCACCGGCGGGGTGTCGATGTAGATGCGGTCGAAACCTTGGAGAGCGTCCAACGCCTCTTTCAGCTTGTAGATCTTGTAGCGGGATTCCAGCCGTCCCTGCAGCGGTTCCATCTCGGGGTGAGAGGGGATCACGTACAGGTTGGGGAAGGGTGTCTCGTGGATGACGCCGCTGAGTTCGCCCGAGGGGCTCTTGCCGAACAGGCTGACCGCCAGGCTCTCCTTGTAAAAATTGGCGATGGTCCGGTCGGGGTCGGTGACTTTCCTGCCCAGAAGATAATGGGTGGAATTGCCCTGGATATCCAGGTCGATGACCAGGGTCTTCTTCTCGTCGATGGCACTGATGGCGGCTAGGTTACAGGTAATGGTGGATTTGCCGACACCGCCTTTCTGATTGAAGATCACCCTGCGCATGCTGCCCTCTCGGATCGAACCGATCTCATCGTCGTTTTGTAGTGTGCATGCCGGACAGCATGCCGAAGTTTCCCCGCGCTTTCGGAACAGACCGGGGCTGCTGTATTCTAACGCCTTTTTGACGGCCAGAACCAAAAGCTTCCGATGGATGAAACCTACCACCCGCAACAGCTAGAACAAGAAGCCCAGCGCGCCTGGGAACAGAACCGGGTGTTCCGGGCAGCGGAGGACCCCACCCGCGAGAAATTCTATTGCCTGTCCATGTTCCCCTATCCCAGCGGCCGGCTGCACATGGGGCACGTGCGCAATTACACCATCGGCGACGTGATCAGCCGGTTCCAGCGCATGCAGGGCAAGAACGTGCTGCAGCCCATGGGCTGGGACGCCTTCGGCCTGCCCGCCGAAAACGCCGCCATGCAGAACAAGGTGGCGCCGGCGGCCTGGACCTATGCCAATGCCGATACCATGCGGGGCCAGTTGAAGGCGCTGGGGCTGGCCATCGACTGGGAGCGCGAACAGGCCACCTGCAAGCCGGACTATTACCGCTGGGAGCAGTGGCTGTTCACCCAATTGTTCGAGAAAGGACTGATCTATCAGAAGACCGCGCCGGTCAACTGGGATCCGGTGGACCATACGGTACTGGCCAACGAACAGGTGATCGACGGCCGTGGCTGGCGTTCCGGCGCGCTGGTGGAAAAGTGCGACATCCCCATGTACTTCATGCGCATCACCGCCTATGCCGAGGAATTGCTGGCGGAACTGGACCACTTGCCGGGTTGGCCGGACCAGGTCAAGACCATGCAGCGCAACTGGATCGGCAAGAGCTACGGCTGCGAAGTGCATTTCCCCATCGAACCCCCTCTCCCTCTGGGAGAGGGTCGGGGTAAGGGCCAAGTCCTGAAGGTCTACACCACCCGCCCCGCCACCCTGATGGGCGCCACCTATGTCGCGGTGGCGGCGGAGCATCCGTTGGCTCTGGAGGCGGCTCAGGGCAATCCGGAACTGACCGCCTTCATCGAGGAGTGCAAGCGCGGCGGCACCGCGGAAGCGGATCTGGCCACCATGGAAAAGAAGGGCATGCCCACCGGCCGTTTCGTGATCCACCCCCTGAACGGCGACAAACTGCCGGTGTGGGTCGCCAACTATGTGCTGTGGGGCTACGGCGAAGGCGCGGTGATGGCGGTGCCGGCCCATGATGAACGAGATTTCGCCTTCGCCCAGGCTTACCGCTTGCCGATCAAGCCGGTCATCGCACCTGCGGCGTGGAAGGACGTCAAGATCGTGGCTGACCGCATGTACGGGGCCGACCGCAGCCATAATCTGGACACTGGCGAAATGGAACGCCACCCCTGGCCGATTCTGGTGAACGACAGCAACCACGACACCCTCGGCTGGGATCATTGGATCGAGCAGTTCGCCGAGCACGGTTTCTGCGTCAATTCCGGCAAATATGATGGCCTGGATTTCCAGCAGGCCTTCGATGCCATCGCCGCCGACCTGGAGGCTAAGAATTTGGGCCAGAAGCGCACCCAGTTCCGGTTGCGCGACTGGGGCATCTCGCGCCAGCGCTATTGGGGCTGCCCCATCCCCATCATCCACTGCCCGACCTGCGGCGACGTGCCGGTGCCGGCCGACCAGTTGCCGGTGGTGTTGCCGGAGGACGTGACGATCGACGTCGGTTCCCCCCTCAAGAAGATGCCCGAATGGTCCCGCACCATCTGCCCCAAGTGCGGGGGCGCGGCGGAGCGGGAGACCGACACCATGGACACCTTCTTCGAGTCGTCCTGGTATTACGCCCGCTACGCCTGCCCGGACCAGGCCGGCGCCATGCTGGACGAACGCGCCAAGTACTGGCTGCCGGTGGACCAGTACATCGGCGGTATCGAGCACGCCATCCTGCACCTGCTGTATGCCCGCTTCTTCCACAAGCTGATGCGCGACGTGGGTCTGGTGGACTGCCACGAGCCCTTCACCAATCTGCTGACCCAAGGCATGGTGGTGGCCCCCACCTTCTACCGGGAGCAGGGCGGCAAGAAGCAGTATTTCAATCCGGAAGAAGTCGACGTGCAGAGCGACGACAAGGGCCGGCCCTTGGGGGCGACATTGAAGGCGGATGGCCAGGCGGTTCACGTCGGCGGCATCGAGAAGATGTCCAAGTCCAAGAACAACGGGGTCGATCCGGAAGCGTTGGTGAACCGCTACGGCGCCGACACCGTGCGCTTGTTCACCATGTTTGCCGCGCCGCCGGAACAGTCGCTGGAATGGTCCGACAGCGGCGTCGAAGGCGCATTCCGCTTCCTCAAGCGGCTGTGGCGCCAGGTCCACGAGCATGTGCAGGCCGGCCCGGCGCCGGCCCTGGACAAGGCGGCCCTGGACGACCGCCAGAAGACCCTGCGCCGGCAGGTGCACGAGACCCTGCGCAAGGTCACCGACGACTTCGGCCGCCGGCTCACCTTCAACACCGCCATCGCCGCCAACATGGAACTGCTCAACGCCCTGTCCCGCTTCGACGACGATAGCGCCCAGGGGCGGGCAGTGCGGCACGAGGCACTGAGCCTGGTGGCCCTCATGCTGTCGCCCATCATTCCCCACGTCAGCCACCGGCTGTGCCGCGAACTGGGTTGCAGCGACTTGGCGGCCAGCGCGCCGTGGCCCCGGGTGGACGAAGACGCCTTGCAGCGCAGCGAGATGGATCTGGTGGTGCAGGTCAACGGCAAGCTGCGCAGCAAGATTACGGTGAGCGCGGATGCCGCCAACGATGCGATCGAGGCGGCCGCCCTGGCCGATGAATCCGTGCAGCGATTCCTGGAAGGCAAGCCGGTGCGCAAGGTCATCGTGGTGCCCAACAAGCTGGTCAATGTGGTGGTTTAATCGAATGTCGCCCTTTTCTCGATTGGTTGCGTTGGTTTTGACCGCCGGGATCATGCTCTCGGGTTGCGGATTCCATCTGCGCGGCAGCGGTCCCTTGCTGGCGGGCGACTGGGCCTTGGAAGGGCTGCCCGTGGGAGACGCGTTTGCCGGAGAGTTCGACCGTGCCCTGCTCGGAGCCGGTGGGCACAAGCCGGTTTCCGTCACCAAGGCCGATGGCGTGATTCACGTCTATCGGCTGCTCCGACTGCGCCGGCCCATCACCTTGGGCCGGTTCGGCCGAGCCAACGAGTTTGACCTGGCCTTCCGCCTGGTCTATGACATCCGCGACGCCAAGGGCGAGACGATCTCGCCGCGGCAGGAAATCGAGTTGCACCGCGATTACTTCAACGACCAGTCGCAACCCATCGCCCAGGACGAGGAAGAACTGCAGATCCGTGCAGAAATGCTGAGGGAAATCGCCCAGACCCTGATCCGGCGGGTGACCTACATTCTCGACGGCAAGCCCGCCGCCAAATCGTGAAGTTGCGCCTGGAGCAGTTGGCCGGCCAGCTCGGCAAAGGGCTGGCGCCGGTCTACGTGCTGTCGGGCGACGAGCCCTTGCAACTGGGCGAGGCGCTGGATGCCATCCGCGTCCAGGCGCGTTCCGAGGGTTACGAAAATCGCGAGTTGTTTTACGCCGACCAGTCTTTCGGCTGGGGTGATTTCATGATGGCGGCCGACTCCATGTCCTTGTTCGGGGACCGCCGGCTGATCGACCTGCGGCTGCCGGCCAAGCCCGACAAGGAAGGTGCCGAGGCCCTGCAGCGCTACGGCGCGCGGCCTGCCGACGATACCGTGCTGGTGGTCAGCCTGCCCCGGCTGACGGCGGCGGAGCAGAAGGCCAAATGGTTTCAGGCGCTGGACGCCGCGGGGGTGTTCATCCAGGTCTGGCCGTTGGAAGGAGCCCAGCTCATCGGCTGGCTGGACCGTCGCCTGGGCCAGCGCAACATGCTGGCGGACCGCTCCTCGCTCGCCATCCTGGCGGCGCGGGTGGAAGGCAATCTGCTGGCGGCGGCCCAGGAAATCGAAAAGCTCCACATCCTCTACGGCTCGTCCCGCATCGACGACGACATGATGCGCAAGGCGGTGGCCGACAGTGCCCGCTACGATGTTTATGATCTGGCCGAAGCCGCCATGCTGGGCCAGATGGTTAGGGCCCACCGGGTATTGGCGGGCTTGCGTGCCGAAGGCGTGGCCGCCCCCGTGGCCTTGTGGGCCTTGGCCCGCGACATTCGTCTGGTGGTTGCGGTCAAAGGCCACATGACGGCGGGGCTGAGCGAGGATATGGCCTTCGCCAGGCTGAAGGAAAAAGTCTTCGACAAGCGCCGGACGGGGGTTTCGAAGGCCGTGCAGCGGCTTAGTCAATCCCAGGCGGAGCAGGCCCTTTTGGCCTGTGCCCGCACCGACCGCATCATCAAGGGGGCCGAAGCCGGCGATGATTGGGATGCGTTGTTGGAGGTTTGTCTTTGTTTATGTGGGAAGGGGATGGTTGGGGTTCGGGCCATGTAGGCTGGGGAAAGGTAGCGAATTCCAGCAGAATCGATTGATTGCTGGAATTGCCTTCGGGCATTTCAGCCTTCACCGACATTCATTGACAAGCGTAAAGCTGCGCTTTACGCTGCTTCTCAGGCAAAGTCCCGCAGGGATACGATGATCAAGAGCTTTGCGCATAAGGGACTGGAAGCATTTTTCAGAACGGGCAGCAAGGCCGGCATCCAGGCCAGTCAGGCGATCAAGCTCCGGCTGTTGTTGACCGCCCTGGATGCTGCCGTATCCCCTGACGATTTAAGAATCCCACCCTCATGGAGGTTGCACCCGTTGAAGGGAAACCTGAATGGACACTGGTCTTTGACCGTTAACGGGAATTGGCGGGTGATCTTCAAATTCGATGAGACCGATGTCGTCCTGGTGGATTACGTCGATTACCACTGACTACGCCGTCATTCGGTCGGGAGGTTGATATGTTCGAGATGCACGATCCGGCCCATCCGGGCGAAGTGCTTCGGGAATACTTGCCGGAAGGCATGACGGTAAAGGAAGTCGCCGAGCGTCTGGGAATTTCGCGCCAAGCACTTTCAGCCATTTTGAACGGTCGAGCCGGTATCTCTGCGGAAATGGATTTGCGTTTGTCCCAGGCGCTCGGTACCTCTCCGGGCTTCTGGTTGAGGATGCAGATGTCCCGCGACCTGTGGGTCGCGAAGCAAAAAGGGATTCCGGCTGTACGCTCGCTGGCCGCATAAGCAGGCGGGTTGGAATGAGTTTCGCAGGTTGGGCAATAGTGGAGCGTTGCCCAACAA
>VEPB01000236.1 GCA_012026715.1 Methylococcaceae bacterium
TCACTGATGCGGCACGATGATCCCGCGGATGCCCACGCTGGATTCCATTTGCTTCTGAATCTGTTCGGCCCGGCCGCGATCCAGTTCGGGACCGATCTGCACCCGATAGGTGGGGCCGTGATCGCTGGTGGCCGACTCGATGAATGCCGGAAACTTGGACTGACGCAGCTTTTCGGCCAGAGACTTGGCTTTTTCCTCCGAGGTGAAGCTGCCGGCCTGGATGACCCAGACGTCGGCGCCGGGCGATACGGTTTCCGCCGGCTTGGGCGTCGGGGCGACCATCGGGGGAGTCGGCTTGACTGCGGCGACCGGCTTGGGCTCGGCCGGCTTGGGTGCCGGGGCGGCCACCGCCGCAGCCGGCTTCGGCGCTGCCGGCTTGGCCACGGGCTGCGGTTCCGGCTTGACGGCGACCGATTCGGCGGGCCTGACCGGCTTGGGCTTCTTGACTGCCTCCGGTGCCGGCTCGGGCTTGACCGCGACCGTGGGATGCTCCCCCGCAGTTTCCGGCTTCTTGGGTAGCTCAATCGCGGGCTTGGGTTTCTTGATTTCCACAACGGCCGGCTTGTCGGGGACCGGCTTGGCGATCGGCTTGTCGGCGACCGGAGCGGCAGCCGCGGCGGGCCTCTTCGGAACTTCCGCCGCCGGCTTATCGGCGGCGACGGCCGGTTTTTCGCGAGCCGGCGCAAGGTCTTCCTCACCACCCTCTTCCAGTTCCTCCGGGGCACTGGGCCGACTCTGGGTCTTGACCGACTCCGATTCGGGCTTTTCCGCCGGCGGATCGGTCAAGGGCACGATGCGAAAGCCCGATTCAGGTTCCGGCTTTTCCTCCTTGGGCGCAACGTCTTCGGCGGACTTGGGTAGGTCCAGGGTGGTTTCCATGACGTTGGAGGGAATCGGCGGGATGCCGCTGTTGCCGGCGACCTTGTCCGGGTTCTCGTCGAACAGCATGGGAACGAAGATAACCACCAGGGCGACGACGATCGTCACGCCGATCAGGCGCTGTTTCAAATCCTGCTGCATCGGGCTTACCTCAAACCGTGCGGCGCATGTTGCGCCAAAAATTCAGAAACCAGGAAGAACGACCCGAACACCCCCACCAGATCGCCATTCTGCGCGTTCAGGCGGGCCGCCGCAAACGCCGTGGCCGCATCGGGAAAGCCGCTTTCCACCGCCTCCACCCCGAGCCGCCGAAACACCTCCCGCAAGCTGTCGGAGGAAGCGGCCCGGGCCATGTTCAAGGGCGACAGATACCAGTGCGAAACCAACTCCCTCATGGGATTGAGCACGCCCACGATGTCCTTGTCCTTCATCACCGCGAACACCCCGTGGATGCGGCGGCCGGCGTACTCCCGCCGCAGGTGGTCGGCCAGCACCTGGACCGATTGCGGGTTGTGGGCGACATCCAGCAGCACCGGCACCGGGCCGTCGTCGACCAGCTGAAAGCGGCCGGTCAGCTGCACCGTAGCCAAGCCTCGGCGGACAGCATCGTCGGCCACCGCTAGCCGCGGCCGTACCAGCCGCAGCAGCTGGATCACCGCGGCGGCATTGAGAAACTGATGATCACCGCGCAATGCGGGGACCGGCAAGTCCAACGACCCGCCCTCGCCCTGCCAGAGCCAGCCGTCTCCGCCGGCGCGCGCAAACCCATAGTCACGCCCTTGGCAGGACAGGCTCAAACCGCCCTCGCGGGCATATTCGTGAAGGCATTCCGGCGGCTGCGGGTCGCCCACCACCGCCGGCCTGCCGGGCCGGAAGATTCCGGCCTTTTCCAGGGCGATTTGCGCGCGGGTATTGCCCAGCCAGTCCTGGTGATCGATGTCGATGCTGGCCACCAGGGCGCCGTCGGCATCGATCAGGTTCACCGCGTCCAGCCGACCGCCCAGCCCCACTTCCAGGATTTGCACATCGAGGTCAGAGCGGGAAAAAATGTCCAGCGCCGCCAGGGTGCCAAATTCGAAATAGCTCAGGGTAATGTCGCCGCGGGCGCGGTCGATGCGGTCGAAGGCCTGGCACAGGGCTGCATCGTCGACGGGCTCACCGTCGATGCGGATGCGTTCGTTGTAGCGCAGCAGATGGGGCGAGGTATAAGCGCCGACCCGATATCCCTGGGCCCGCAGCATGGCATCCAGCATCGCCACGCAGGAACCTTTGCCATTGGTGCCGCCGACGGTCAGCGTGACCGGCAAGCGCGGCGACGGCTGGAGGACCTGGTAAACCTTGCGTACCCGCCCCAGGCCGAGGTCGATGGCTTTGGGATGCAAGGCCTCCTGCCAGACCAGCCACTCGGCCAGCGTGTCGAAACGCATCAATCGCTGCTGGAGGATACAGTCAGGTTCTTGCGGCGGGACACCCCCGAATGGGGCTCATCGTCCCGATGGTGCATCAACATATCCAGCAGGCAGGCAATGCGGTCGCGCATCTCGCGGCGGTCCACGATCATGTCGATGGCGCCGTGCTCCAGCAGAAATTCGCTGCGCTGGAACCCCTCCGGCAGCTTCTCCCGCACGGTCTGCTCGATCACCCGCGGGCCGGCGAAGCCGATCAACGCACCGGGTTCGGCGATATTGATGTCGCCCAACATGGCCAGACTGGCCGACACCCCGCCCATGGTGGGGTCGGTCATCACCGAGATGAAGGGGATACCGACATCGGCCAATTTGGCCAGGGCCGCGCTGGTCTTGGCCATCTGAAACAGGGACAGCAACGACTCCTGCATGCGCGCACCGCCGGAAGCGGAGAAGCATATCAAGGGCATCTGCTGCTCGAGGCAGATATTCGCGCCTCGCACGAAGCGCTCACCCACCACCGAACCCATGGAGCCGGCCATGAACTCGAAATTGAAGGCCGCCACCACCACCGGACGCCCCCGCAGCAAGCCCTTGACCACCACCAAGGCATCCTTCTCGCTGGTCTGTTTCTGGGCCTGGGTCAGCCGATCCTTGTACTTCTTGCTGTCCTTGAATTTCAACGGGTCCAGCGGCGCCAGGGTCTCGCCGATCTCTTGGCGAGTGCCGGGCTCCACATCGAGAAAGGCATGAATGCGCTTGCGTCCGTGGATGCGCATGTGGTGGCTGCATTTGGGGCAGACCTCCAGGTTGCGCTCTACCTCGGCCTTGTAAAGGATGGAATTGCAAGCCGGGCACTTGCACCACAACCCTTCCGGAACGGTGCTCTTGGTCAGCGCCTCGGTGCGGATCTTCGACAGAACTTTCTTGTGAAACCAGCTCACCGTGAATACCCCCGGATCTTCATCCTCACCCTCAGCCATCGATCGCCGCCCTCATGGAAGCCAGCACGGCGACAATCTCCTCGCGGGCAGCGGCAGGGTTGTCCAGATTGGCCTCGATCCTGGCCACCAGGGCGCTACCCACCACCACGGCGTCGGCCAGCTTGGCCACCGCCGCCGCGGTTTCGGCATTCTTGACGCCGAAGCCGACACCGATGGGCAGGTCGGTTAATCCGCGAATTTCGCCCAGCTTGCGCTCCACATCTGCCAAATCCAGGTGGGAAGCGCCGGTCACCCCTTTGAGCGACACATAGTAGAGATACCCACGTCCCACTTCGCCCATGTGACGGATGCGCGACGCGGCGCTGTTGGGCGCCAGCAGGAAAATCGGCGCGATGCCGGCCTGATCCAGTTGTCCGAGGAAATCGCCGGA
>VEPB01000184.1 GCA_012026715.1 Methylococcaceae bacterium
AACCTCCGACGCGAGGGTCTCTACACAAGTCCCTCTCCCTGCGGGAGAGGGATTTAGGGTGAGGGCCAAGGCTCCGATATTTCAACGAGTTCGTCGAAAATATTGAGCGCTCCAGGCCCTCACCCCTGCCCCTCTTCCGCAGGGAGAGGGGTTGATGTTCAAAGGCTTGCGAACTTGCATAGATGCCTATGCTTCCAACGATGGGCACCAGAGAAAGACGCCCGGTCCGGCGGAGGTCAAAGCGACCGCCGCCATCGCTAGCAGGGATGGATCATTCGGCCGCGCCGGTCAGCCTAAACTCCGCCTCCCGGTATTTCTCCGCGGTCTTGGCGAGAATCTCTTGCGGCAGGCGCGGCCCCGGCGCGGTCTTGTTCCAGTCCAGGGTTTCCAGGTAGTCGCGGACGAACTGCTTGTCGAAGCTGGGGGGGCTGATGCCGACCCGGTATTGATCGACCGGCCAGACCCTTGAGGAATCCGGAGTCAGCGCCTCGTCGATCAGGTACAGCTCCCCCTTATGATCCAGGCCGAACACGACCTTGGTGTCGGAGAAGATGATGCCGCGCTCCAGGGCGTAGGCGGCGGCCTCGGTGTACAGCCGCAGGGAGACGTCGCGCACCTGCTCCGCCAGCTCCAGTCCCAGCAGATCCACCGTTTTCGCGAAATCAATGTTTTCGTCGTGGGTGCCCAGCTCGGCCTTGGTGGACGGCGTGAAGATGGCCGTTGGCAGTTTCTCTGCCTGCTGCAGCCCGGGCGGCAGTTCGATACCGCACACCGCCCCGGTCTTCAGGTAATCCTTCCAACCCGAACCGATCAGATAGCCGCGCACCACCGCCTCCACCGGCAGCGGCTTGAGCTTGCGTACCACGATGGCGCGGCCTTCCAGCAGTTCGCACTCGGCCGGATCGGCGATGACCTCACTCAGCGGAATATCGGCGAGATGATTGGGGATCGACCCGCTCATCCGGCGGAACCAGAAATTGGAGACAGATGTCAGAACGCGGCCCTTGCCCGGCACCGGGTCGGGCATCACCACGTCGAAAGCCGACAGTCGATCGGTGGTGACGATGACCATATGGTTCTCGTCGACATCGTAGATGTCCCGCACCTTGCCACGGGCTTTGAGGGACAGGCTGCGAAGCTGGGTTTGATAAAGGCTTGAAGGAGCAGGCTTGGGATTCGAAGACGGGAACCGATTGGGCGAAGACTCAGAGTATACCCGCTTCGCAATGGCCAGGCTGACGCCAGACCCGGTCCCCATCGGCCAGATCTTTGGTTGACCAGATGCATTGCCGGAATCCTTATCACGGCGTAACACGACTTCTCTCGTGAACGCACTGACTAAACAGGGGCTCCCTAGGCCGCTATTGCGGCGCGGTAGCAGGCGTCCAGGTGAGCTTCGAGCAGGGCGACGACGCCTGGATCCACCTTGCCCGCCGCTACCAGTTCCCGCAGGTAGTTCAGAATCACCGCAGGTTGGGGTGCGGTCCGGTAGGGGCGCACCTGGGCCATGGCCTGAAAGATGTCGGCGATCCGGATGATGCGGGCAGGCAGGGACAGGGCCTCGCCCGTGAGCCCGAAAGGATAGCCACTGCCGTCCATGGCCTCGTGGTGGTGCGAGGCCCATTCGGCGATATCCTCGATACCATCGATCGGCCGCAAAATCTCGAAGGTGGCGAAGCTGTGGGCGCGCATGACGCTGGTTTCGCAATCATCCAGCGAACTGGGCTTGTCGAGGATTTCGTCAGGCACCTGTAGTTTGCCGATATCGTGCAGCAGCGCAGCGATTTCCAGCTTGTCGCAATCCGACGGCCCCAGCCCGCTCAGACTGCCCAGCAATCGGCTCAGCCGCGCCACCCCTTCGGAGTGCTCCTTGGTATAAGGCGACTTGGCATCGACGATATAGGCAAAAATCGCGGCAAACCGCCGCAAGTCCTCCAGACTCAGCGAGGTGTGACCATCACTGGCCGCCATGTCCCGCACGTACATTCCGGTCGCTTCCCGTGTCAGCAACAGCCAGAATGCATCGTGGCGGGACGCCTCCATGAACGCATCCACCAGCCTGGGCGCGAAGAAACTGCCGGAATAGCTGGCGATGCGGGAACGGATTCCCCCGGCGTGGAACAATTGATGGCCGCTGGCGTAGTAAGGGCTCGTCAGCATATCGACCCGATCTACCAGGTAGATGAGATTGGCCGACAGGGCTTCGTCGCCATCGACCAGGGCGCCCTCCAGTTCATCCCAGTGAGTGTGGTGGTATCGGACGATATTGGCGAGATGAGATAGAGGATTAAAGTCCGACAGGACCGCATAGCCCCGTTCACAGTGATCGCGGGCTCCGGACCAATCCAGTTCGCTGACCAGCGCGCGGTGGGTGCGGGTGGAAGACACCCCGCAGTCGTGCAGCAGTCCGGCCTCATAGAGCAGATCGCAGCGCGCCTGCGGCAGGCCCAAAACCTTGCCGCACTCCCTTGCCATGATCGCCACCCGTTTGCCGTGGGACTTGTCATCAACGCCCACCAAATCGGCGGCACTGGCAATGGCCAACACCAGTTGCCTCGGGTTTACCCGTATTGTGGTCATGGAGCATATCCGCCCTCGGAACTCGGAATCGAGCCCCATAGAGCCTAGCAGCTCGAAGACGGACGTGGGTCGGTGGATCAGGAAGGCTTCCGCCCGCCGTCAACCTGCGCGGTTTGGCAAGTTGGCCGACGGGTCGGAGCACTCGGTGGGACAAATTGGAAATATTCGGGCGATGCGACGATACGCCCGAACACCGGTAACACTCCGTCAGACTACACCGTAGATCCTGGAAATCGAGTCCGGATTCTCCACGTGCTTGATGAGGAAATCGACATAATCCTCGGCCTTCCGTTTCTCGGATCCGTTCAAACTCGGGTAGATACGCTGGTAAAGCCGGTTGAATTCCTCGATGTGATCCAGGTTGTAAGGTGGTGGTGTGGTCTTGAAGAACTTGCCAATTTCCAGATAGCCGTCGGAGTGCGCAACAGCTTTGGGAGAGTGCATGAATTCACCTACGGGATGACGAAAAGCGAAAGAGCCGGCGACACCGGCATCCATTCGAAATAGTTATAATCCGGACCGCCTTTCGCCATGCTGCGGGGAAGCTGCCATGCCGGTTAAATCCGGCTGGCGCCGATTCCCTCCGACGCCCACCAATCGGTGAACTAGGGCCTACCGCCCCGGACATGGGTCAAGGCTGAATCCGGAGCAAAATAAAACCAAACTCCGCACCCGGAAAACATCCGTATCCCTACCCCCGTGGCATTACTTACTACATTTTATGGGGTTTTTAGTCGTCGAAGCGGGGCAGCAATGGGTCCCGCTCCTGGCAGGCGTCCACCATGCGAGCCAGTTCGAACAGATTGGCTGCGCCGGTTTTCAGCAGAATGTGTGAACGGTGATGTTCAACGGTGCGGGCGCTGATCGACAGAATCCTGGAAATCTCTTTGTTGGCATGTCCCGCGATCGCCAACTCGAGCACCTGCCGCTCCCGCTCGGTCAGGCTGGCCAGACGCTGGCGGATCGCCTGATAGCTCGATTCCCGCTGGCGCGTTTGCTGGCTGAGCTGCAGCGCCGCCCGCACCCGTTCCAGCAAAATCTGGCCGTCCACGGGCTTGGTCAGAAAATCCATCGCGCCCGACTGGATGGTCTTGACCGCCAAGGGGATATCGCCGTAGCCCGTCAGAAAAATGACCGGCAGCCGGGAGCCCTGCCGCAATAATTCCTTTTGCAGCTCCGGGCCACTCATCCCCGGCATGCGCACATCGAGCACCAGGCAACCCGCGCAATCCGGCAATGGCGCGGACAGGAACTCTTCGGCACTGGCGTAGGTGGCGACGGTACAGCCAGCAGCCTCCAACTGCAGCGACAGGCCATCCCGAACCGAGGCGTCGTCATCGACTACGAATACGGTAGCGCCAGTGGCCATCATCACGGATCCTGGGCAAAGGGTAAAGTCAGGTGGAATGTGGCGCCCGGTTCTTCGGTCAATTCAGCCCAGAGCTCGCCGCCATGGGCTTCGATCAAAGCGCGGCTGAGGACCAGCCCCATGCCCAGCCCTTCCGGCTTGGTGGTAAAAAACGGCTTAAAGATTCGGCGGCTTGCCTCAGGCTCCAATCCAGGCCCGCTGTCCCTCACCGTGACCTGGGCGCAGTCACCGGAACAGGAGGTTTGCACGGTGACGACGATGGCGCCGGAACTCAGGCCGGCATCGCGCATGGCCTCGACCCCGTTGCGGATCAGGTTGATGAGCACCTTCTCCACATGCAGCCGATTCGCCGACACCGGGCGCAGATCGTCAGCCAGTTCCATCAGCGTGGCGAAGCCACCCAGGTGGCCGTCTTCCCTCAAGCGGCCGATCACCTCGCGGACAATGCCGTTGACGTCCAGGGGCTCGGTGAGAATCTCTCCGGCCCGGATAAACTGGAACAACTCGTGGACTACCTGGCCGGCCCGGCCGATTTGCTGCACCCCCTGCTCAAGCGCATGGACGAGCTTGGCCGGCTTGGGATTGCCGGCCTGCAGGAACCGCAAGGCCGCGTCGGCATAGGAGGCCGCGGCACTCAGCGGCTGGTTGAGCTCGTGGGCGATGGCGGCAATGGTCTGGCTGGCCACTTCCAGTTTCAACAACCGCTCGTACTGACGCTGATTTTCGCGGGCCTGACGTTCGGTCGCCTTGCGGTCAGTCACGTCCATGAGAAAGCCGTGCCACAAGAGGCTGCCATCGTCCTGGCGCTGCGGCAAGAAATGGCCCTCGAGCCAGCGCTCACCCTCGTTCGGATGGCGGTAGCGGAACGCATCCCGCCACGGATTCGGTCCGGCCGCGGCTTCGGCCATGGATGCACGGACCTCGACAACATCGTCCGGATGAATCCGGCCGAAGAAACACCCCGCGTCTTGGCCCACATCCGCCGGCTCCAATCCCAGCACCTCGCGAACGGCAGGACTGGCGAATGGCATGAGGATCGTTCCGTCCGACCGCAACCGGTAGCTGCAGATCACTCCCGGCACGGCATCGGCGATCCTGGCCAGCCGGCCTTCCAATTCCAGCCGCTCGTGCATCTCCAGTTCGGCGTGCTTGCGGTCGGTAATGTCGACGATCGCAGCCAGGATGCCGGTCGCCCTGCCGCCGGCGTCGCACAGGCGGGAGGCGTGGCTGCGTGCCCACAACCTGCCACCGTCCGGCAACACGAAGCGCTGCTCCGCCACGAAATCGGCTCCGGTCTCGACACAGTGGACAAACATCCCCTCGGCTTCCGGCCAATCCAGTTCATCAACCAGATTCGCCAGCAGGCAGCCCTCCAATGTCGCGCGGCTGCGCCCCAACAATTGGCAAAATCGGTCGTTGACCCAGAAGATGCGCCCGGCGATGTCGGCTTGCACAAACCCGACCGTGGTCTGGCGGAAGATCGCCGCCAACTGCTCGGCCCGGGTTCGGGCCGCTTCTTCGGCCCGTTTGCGGTCGCCGACATCCTGCAATACGGCGGTGAAGTACCGCTGGCCTTCCGCGACGAATTCACCCAGCGCCAGATTAAGGGGAAAGCCGGAACCGTCCTTGCGCCGGCCCACCAAGTCGCGGCTGCTACCCATCACGCTGGAGTGGCCGGTCGCCAGATAGGCCTTGATCCAACCGTCATGGTGGAGGCGGTCCGCATCGAACATCAGCACGTTGACGCTGCGACCGAGCAGCTCCGCCTCGGCGTAGCCGAACATCCGGGCGGCAGCGCGGTTCACGGTCAGGATGATGCCATCCTGATCGGCGGTGACGATTCCATTGCTGGCGGTATCGACGATACATTGAAGCCGGGCGTGGCTACGCTGCAACTCGGCATTTTGTCGCTCAAGCCGCCGCAATTCCTGTTCCAGCGTGTCAATCCGCGAGCTTGGTTGTTGCGGTGATAGCGTTTTCGAACCCATGTCCGGTCACAGATTGGGTCGGCGCCGGCGCATTCGCCGCGGCCTGGGACTAAGGTGCTGAGAAGGCGCTGCCATGAAATGTCGGGCTTGCTGCAATCGGATGCGCGGGTTGCGTTGATGGCTTGAAGCTTTCCCGCAGTGGGGGCCAAGCGGCTATTGTGCGCGGCCTTCCGCATCCCGGCAAATGCTAGATGAAAGCACCGTTGCCCGGCAGGCGGGACGGAACGCCTGCTCGCGGACCTCATTCGCCCAGTACCCAGAGTTGCCGTGCATCCTGAGGCCCCTTAAGCTGTCGTATCGGGCCGCGAACGACGGCTTGGCACAAGACTTCGAAGCCACCCGGTGGCAGGTAGCGTTTGAAATCTCGAATCGACATGAGCTGGCTAGGTAAATTGATTGGCGGCGCGGTGGGCCTGGTCATGGGCGGCCGCCTCGGCGGCCTGCTGGGCGCGGCGCTCGGCCATCAGCTGGATCGGGGCTTCAAGGGTGGCGAACCGCTGGATTTCGGAGCGCGGGCAGCAGTCCAGACGGCGTTCTTTACCACGACTTTTGCGGTCATGGGGCATCTCGCCAAGGTCGACGGCCGCGTCACCGAAGCGGAGATCGAACTGGCCCGCGCCGTGATGAATCGCCTCGACCTGAGCGAGGAACTGCGCCAGAGCGCCATCCGGCTGTTCAGCGACGGCAAGCGCGGCAACTTTCCCCTGGCCGACACGCTGAACCGCTTCCACCAGGATTGCCGCCGCAACTTCTCGCTGCTCCGCATGTTCATCGAGATCCAGTTGGAGGCCGCCCTGATCGACGGTCCCCTGCATCCGGCGGAGGAACGGGTGCTCACTCAAATCTGTGACCGGCTCAAGTTTTCCCGTTTCGAATTCCAGGCCATTCGTGCCGCGCAGGAAGCCCAGATGCGCATGACCGGCCGCTGGCGCCAGCAATCCTCCCAGCCGAACCGGCCGGTTTCCAAGGCGCCGGCCTTGGAGGACGCCTATGCCGCCCTGGGGCTCAAACCCTCAGCCAGCAACGAGGACGTCAAGCGCACCTACCGCAAACTGATGAGCCGCCACCACCCCGACAAGCTGGTGGCCGCCGGAATGCCTGACTCCATGGTGCGGCTAGCCAATGAAAAGACCCAGCAAATCCGCAAGGCCTACGAGCACGTCCGCCGCGCCCGCAATCTTTGACCATCGATCCACGAGGTAACCATGCCAAGCTTCGACGTCGTTTCCGAAGTCGATCTCCACGAAGCCCGCAACGCCGTCGACCAGACCAGCCGAGAGGTCTCCACCCGGTTCGACTTCAAGGATGCCGACCCCAAGGTGGAATTGGCCGACAACGTCATCACCCTGTCCGCCAATGCCGAATTCAACGTCCAGCAGATCCGCGAGGTGCTCTACGGCAAGCTGGCCAAACGGGGCATCGACCTGGGCAGCGTGAAGTCCGATCCGGTGCAGCGCAGCGGCAACCACGCCCGGCAGACCATCAACCTGGTGCAGGGCATCGATTCCGATCTGGCCAAGAAGATCGTCAAGCTCATCAAGGACACCAAGATGAAGGTGCAGGCCGCCATCCAGGGCGACAAGGTGAGAGTGACCGGCAAGAAGCGCGACGACCTCCAGGAATGCATCGCCATGCTAAGGGCCGCCAAGCTGGAACTGCCGCTGCAGTTCGACAACTTTCGCGACTGAGCCGGAGCGTCCCATGGATGCGTTTATGCACGCCGCCATCGAAGAAGCCGAAGCCGGCCTCCGGGAAGGCGGCATCCCCATCGGCTCGGTGCTGGTGCACGGCGGCCGCATCCTCGGCCGCGGCCACAACCGGCGGGTCCAGCAGGGCAGCGCCATCCGCCACGGCGAGATGGACGCCCTGGAAAATGCCGGCCGGCTGCCCGCTTCCATTTACCGGGAATCGGTGCTCTACACCACCCTCTCGCCCTGCCCCATGTGCAGCGGCGCCATCCTGCTGTACGGCATCCCGCGGGTGGTCATCGGCGAGAACCGCAACTTCATGGGCGAGGAAGACCTGCTGCGCTCGCGCGGCGTCGATTTGGAGATCTTGCAGGATGCCCGCTGCATTGCCCTGATGGAAGCGTTCATGCGGGATCATCCGGAGCTTTGGAATGAGGATATCGGGGTTTAGCGTCCACCTACCACCCAACAAGACCCATGCCTCATCGATTCCTGACCTTCGCCGCCATTAGCCTGTTTCTGGCAGTGGCTTTCGGCGCCTTCGGCGCCCACGGCCTGCGCGGAACCATTAGTGATGCCTCGATGGCGGTCTACCAAACCGCCGTTCAATACCAGTTCTGGCACAGCCTCGGGCTAGCGCTGGTGGCCGTCCTGGCGCGGCAGCACCCCGCTTCCCGCGCTCTGGTCTGGGCCGGCCGACTAATGATGGCCGGCATCCTGATTTTCTGCGGCAGCCTCTACGTCCTGGTCCTGGCAAACCTTCCCTGGCTGGGTGCGGTAACCCCCATCGGCGGAACCGCCTTTCTCGCGGCCTGGGCGAGTCTGGCGCTGTTTGCCCGGTCTTACGGCAAGTGAATCGATACCGCGCCACCGCCCCGCTATTGACCGCCACGGGGTATCTTGGTGGATATGGAGAAACCTCACCGCCAGGGAACAAGCCTCGTAGGGTACGCTGTGCGTACCCCAAACCCCGCAGGCTATCACCTGGGACGGTACGCGGAGCGTACCCTACCTGGCTGGCAAACCTTCCCTGGCTGGGTGCCATCACCCCCATCGGCGGCACCGCATTCCTGGCGGCCTGGGCGAGTCTGGCGCTGTTTGCCCGGTCTTACGGCAAGTGAATCGATACCGCGCCGCCGCCCCGCTATTGACCGCCACGGGCTATCTTGGTGGATATGGAGAAACCTCACCACCAGGGAGCAAGCCTCGTAGGGTACGCTGTGCGTACCCCAAACCCCGCCGGCTATCACCTGGGACGGTACGCGGAGCGTACCCTACCTGGCTGAGCACTTTGTATCGATGGCGGAGGACCTTAAGGTGCAATACAAGGACGCAATAGCGGCTTCATCGCCTATTGCACCGAATGAGGCATTCATGGGGCGCAATGTGGCTATCGCCTATTGCGCGGGTTAAGGAATCAAAAGTTTGGGCTGCAAGAATGGTGGGGGAACAGAAGATACTTATTAAATGGTGGTTAATTATGGCGGGGCTATTTTCCGTGGCCTGGCTATTCCAGGGCGACAGTTTGATTACCCGTGGCACAGGGTTTTCCGTGGTTCTTTATGCCATTTGGAATGTCGATGAAATTAGGAAATTTGAAGGAAAACGCCCAACCCCCATGGACGTCCTTCGGGAAAGTAAAGCCATGCAGTTCTGGACCATCGGTACCTTGGGCATCGAAATCGGAACCGCCGTATTCTTCCTACTCAGTGGCCGGAACCTTGGCGAATACATCGGTGGGTTCGGAAGTCTGGTCTTCGTTATACTGGTTCCAATACTTCCGCCATTGCTGGTCAGCCAGTTGGTACTGTATCGGAATCTTGGAAAAGCAGAGTCCTAACACCAAGCCTGGTAGGGTACGCTGTGCGTACCCCAAACACCGCCCGGTATCACCTGGGACGGTACGCGGAGCGTACCCTACCTGGTTAACACCAAGCGATAAAGGAAATGCCGGACCAACTGCGACATCAAACACCATGAGACCAAACCACATCCAACTGCTGACCCCCTTGACGCCCGCCCAATGCGTGGAGCGGCTGACGGCCGTGGTTGATCTGGAACGTTCGGGGCTGTTTTCGGGGTTCGGCGGGTCCGGTGTTAACCCGGTGATCGGCGAGGTGACGGAGTCAACCTTGCGGCTGCGCAAGCGCATCGGTTACCGCAATTCCTTCCAGACGCTCCTGACCGCCACCCTGCGGCCCGGCGCCGAAGGCACGGTGGTCTCCGGCGACTTGGGGATACACCCCGTGATCCGCACCTTCATGTTCGTTTGGTTCGCCATCGTCATTGTGACGGGCGCGCCGGCCTATCTGGGCCTGTTCGGGCCGGTGATCTGCGGGCCGGCCATGGTGGAGGAGAATGCCTGGATCGGGCTGCTCATTCCTCCCGCCATGCTGGTTTTCGGCCTTGTGGCGGTTACCCTCGGCCGCCGCCTGGCCAGGCAGGAGGCCGCCTTTCTCATGGAGTTTTTGATCCGCAACCTGGATGCCCGCGAACGGAACCCTTAGCAGGATCAGGCCACGAAATCACACCTCGGGGCACACCCCGCCTTTTTATGGCCACCGTCGTCAATGACCGGAATCTATTGACCGCCACGGGTAACTTGGTGAATATGGCGGAAGAACAACGTCGGAGGCCAGTCATGACGACCCACGATTCTGCCCGATACCGCCGCCTCGGCAGGGTACTGCTGGCTTCGGCCCTGCTGCTAGCGACTCAGTCGGAAGCGGCGCTCAACACCAACCAGCGCGCCATGGCCACGATGCTGGCCCGTAACTGCACCCCGCCGCCGCCCCAGAACGAACAGCCGTTCACACCGCCCGGCTACTGCGGCCAGCTGTCGCAACTGACGCCCGGCAGCGCCGCCTACGAGAGCATCGTGCGGCAGATGACGCCGGACCAAATCTTCGCCATCGGTTCCATGGGCAGCCGCACCAACGGCGGCCAGACATCCATCATCAAACAGGTGCTGGGCGACCGCACCCGAACCTGGCGGCTGGGCACACCGGTCGGCGGCGGCGCCGGCGACGACTTTGCCTCCCCGCTGGGCCTGTGGTTCAAGGCCGACACGGATTTCGGCGGGCTCGATCGAAACCTCGAGTTCAACGGCTTTCGCTACAACAATTTCGGTTTCACCGCCGGGGCCGACTACCGCATCACCGACCGCTGGGTCAGCGGCCTGGCCTTCAACTATCAGCGCAGCAACGCCCGGCATGACGCCGGCCGCGGCGACACCGACAGCGACAGCTATACCGGCAACATCTACACCTCGTATTACCTCACCGACGGTCTCCACGTGGAGGCGACCGGAGCCTACAGCGGCTTCGACTATCAGACCGCCCGCATCGTCCAAGTACCGGTGGTCGGAAACCGCATGAACGGCGCCCCCGGCGCGTCGCAATACGCCTTCAGCGCCGGTGGCGGCTACGACTTCAACTACCAGTCGTTCATCCTGGCCCCCTATGCCCGCGCCGATTACCTGGCCCTGGACGTGGACTCGTTCAAGGAATCCGGCGGACCGGCCGCCATGCAATTCGAGCAGCAGCACATCCGTTCCCTCACCAGCACCGTCGGCGCCCTGTTTTCCAAGGCCATCAGTCTGCCCTGGGGAGTCGTGACGCCGCAGTTGCGGGGCGAATGGCACCACCAGTTCATGGACGGCAGCCGCACGGTGCGCGCCGCCTTCGTCAGCGACCCCGCCTCCACCCGGTTTGGCATGGTCAGCAGTTCCCCGGATCGTGACTTCTACACCTTGGGCGCCGACGTCTCCGGTACCTTCGCCCACGGCATCTCGGCCTTCCTCAGCTATCAGACGCTGCTGGGCCTGCGCTCCGTTGAAAGCCACAAGGTGATGCTGGGAACCCGCCTGGAATTTTAACGTCGCAGAGGTTCAACACCCTCGGTCATGCCCACCCTGATCGGACACTTGGCCGCTCCCTTGGGCATCGGCCTGGGACTCGGCAGCCGCACCGTCCCCCGCCGGGTGCTGGCCAGCGGCATGGTGCTGGCGCTCCTGCCGGACCTGGACGTGCTGGCGTTCCGCTTCGGCATCCCTTACAACTCGCCCTTCGGCCACCGCGGATTCAGCCATTCGCTGGTGTTCGCCGCCATCGCGGCGCTGGCCTTTACCCTGCTGATCGGCGCGGCGCGGCGCCGACCTTTAGCCTCTTTCCTGTTCCTGTTCGTCAGCGCCGCCTCCCACGCCCTGCTGGATGCCGTCACCGACGGCGGCCTGGGGGTGGCGTTGCTGTGGCCGTTTTCCAATGAGCGGTACTTCGCGCCCTTTCGCGCCATCGAAGTTTCCCCGCTGGGGCTGAGCCGATTTTTTTCCGACCGGGGCCTGGCGGTGCTGCGATCCGAACTCCTGTGGGTATGGCTGCCGCTGTCGGGCTTGGGACTTTGGCTTTACGCCGTTCGCCGAATGAGGACCGCTTGGATCCGTTGACCGACTGCGACCGCATTGCCGACGCACTCGCCGCCGACGGCCTCATCATCCTCGAAGCAGCCTTGCCGGAGGGTCTGCGAATTCGGCTGGCGAGCCGCATCGAGACGCTGGAACCGGACCTTAAGCGCGCCGGCATCGGGCGCAACCAGGACCACCACCTCAGCGATGCGGTGAGGACCGACCGCACGGCCTGGCTCGGTCCGGACGACCCGGCGGAAGCGGCCTATCTGCACTGGATGGAGGAGCTGCGGCTGGGCTTGAACCAGCGGCTGTTCCTGGGGCTGTTCGACTATGAGGCCCACTTCGCCGTGTACCAGCCCGGCGCGTTTTACCGCCGCCACCTGGATGCCTTTCAGGGCAGCCGCAACCGGGTGGTGACAACGGTGTGCTATCTCAACGGCCACTGGGGACCGGAAGACGGCGGCGAGTTGATGATCTACCCACCCCGAGGGGATCGACCGTTGGAATCGGTTCTGCCGACGCCGGGCACTCTGGTGGTGTTCCTCAGCGACCGTTTCCCCCACGAAGTTTTGCCTGCCCGCCGCCAACGCCACAGCATCGCCGGGTGGTTCCGCCTCAAGAGCGGTGGCGACCGCCGCATCGACCCGCCCCGATGAACCGGCCCCGATCCGCCAACGGTCAGGATGCCATCGGCACCATCGCCGAAGTCCACGGCCCGGTGGTGGTGGTCGCCTGTCGCCAGCTGCCGCCGCTGCGGCAGGCCCTCAGCGCCAGCAACGGCGGCGGCCGCTGGGTCTTCGAAGTGCATCAGCACCTGGACGAGCAGCATGTGCGCGCCATTGCCCTGGGCAACAGCGCGGGCTTGCGGCGAGGGATCGCTGTCTACGACAGCGGCGGACCGTTGAGCATTCCCGCGACCCCTGGCTGTCTCGGCCGCATGCTCGACCTGTTCGGCACCCCCCTGGACGAAGGCCCGGCCCTCGACGCCGACGAGCGGCTCCCCATCCACGGCCGGCCGGTGGCCCTGCACGAAGCGCAGGGCGTGGCCGGGGTGCTGGAAACCGGCATCAAGGTGATCGACCTGCTGTGCCCCTTCGTCCGCGGCGGCAAGACCGGCCTGTTCGGCGGCGCAGGGGTGGGCAAGACCGTGCTGGTGATGGAGTTCATGCACGCCATCGCCGCCATCCATCGGGGCGTCTCGGTGTTCGCCGGTGTGGGCGAACGCATTCGCGAAGCCCACGAGCTGTGGCACGAGATGCAGGCCGCCGAGGTCATGTCCCAAACCCTCATGGTGTTCGGGCAGATGGACGAATCCCCCGGCGTCCGCTTCCGGGTGGCACTGTCCGCGCTGACTTACGCCGAATACCTGCGCGACCGGCTGCGCAAGGAAGTCCTGTTCGTGGTGGACAACGTGTTCCGCTTCGTCCAGGCCGGCAGCGAGATCTCCAGCCTGCTGGGGCGCATGCCCGCCACCGTGGGCTACCAGCCCACCCTCAGCACCGAGGTGGCGGAACTGCAGGACCGCATCAGCTCCACCCGCGCCGGTGCCGTCACCTCGGTCCAGGCGGTCTACGTGCCCGCCGACGACATGTCCGACCCGGCGGTCAACGCCATCCTGGGGCACCTGGATACCACCGTCATCCTGTCCCGCGCCCAGGCCGCGCGCGGCATCTACCCGGCGGTCGACCCCTTGCGATCCGGCAGCAAGCAGCTGGACCGCCACACCGTGGGCGAACGCCATTATGCGGTGGCGGAAAGCGTGCGCGAACATCTGGCGCGCTACCGCGAACTGGAAGACATCATCGCGATGCTGGGCTTGGCGGAATTGTCCGACAAGGACCGGCAGATCGTGATGCGGGCGCGCAAGCTGCAGCGCTACCTCACCCAGCCCTTCTGGGTCACCGCCGCCCACACCGGCATGGCCGGCACCTCGGTCCCGCTGGAACGCACCCTCGGCGACTGCGAGGCCATCCTGCAGGGCCGCTGCGATGCCTGGCCGGAAGAGCGCTTCTACATGCGCGGCGTGCTGGATGACTGACGCCGCGGCGAGTAGCGGCGAGTCGCCTGTCAAGCGCGGATTCACCCTGCGGCTGCTGGACGGCCGCACCGTGCGCGACATCGACGGGGTGCGCTCCTTCGTCGGCGAGGACGATTCCGGCAGCTTCGGCATCCTGCCCGGCCACGCCCGCTTCACGACCTGCCTCACCTTCGGCCTGGCGCGGTTCCTCGATGCCGGCGGCACCTGGACCTATCTGGCCCTGCCCGGCGCGGTGCTCTACTTCGCCGACGGGGCGCTCAACCTGTGCACACGCCGCTACTACCTGGACACCGACTACAACCGTATCGTGGAGCTGATGGAAACCCGCCTGCTGGAAGAGGAGCGGGCCATGAGCGAACTCAAGCACAGTCTGGCCCAACTGGAGCAGGAGATGCTCAAGCGGCTGTGGCGGCTGGGACGGGACGCGCCGGTTGGGGGCGGGTGATATTTCAGCCATCGGATGCGCTGTTGCACGAAGCGCATCGATCGCGACCGATGCGTTTCCCTCTGTCAACGTATCCTACGGTACTACGGTACAGCGTTCCGCTATGCACCAACAGCAATGCCTCTATTAACTATCAAACAAACTCAAAATAACATCTTTACACGGCACGAACAGACGCATAGCATTAGTTCTTCTACAACAATCTGGAGATCAATATGGCCCAAATTTCAGTTGCCGAGTTTGAAGCGAAAGTTTTGGAACAAGAAGAAATCGTCATTAAGGTTCGCGCCCCTTCCGGCGCCAAGGTGTCCGACTACAAGTACGAAAGGAAAGCCGCAGGAAGTCAATCCACTACGGATTGGCTCGAGGGGAGAATTAAACCATTATTAAGCGGCCACGAGGTTGTCGTTATTGATGGAGATTACACCACACCACATGGCCGTACCAAGCTTGATCGGCTCAGAAAGAGTTACGAGAAATAAACCCTGCGGTCAACCAGAAGCTGCGCGATATAGCTGCGCAGCGTCTGGTTACCTTGAACGTTAACCAGTGACTGGAATTGATATGACAGAAACCTCCTCACATCGCAACGAAGTTGGGAAACGCTGGTTATGGTTGATGGACGTTATCTTTGGTGGAATTGCTGCATTCGCTATTCGGCGTTTTGTTGAAGTAATCGAAGGTCTGTCGAGTTTATCAAGCCCAGAGATTACCGTCATCGTATTTGGTGCGTTTTCCGTCTTTGTTTTCTTTATCTATGACATAACTGTTTTGCATTTTCTCTACCTGGAATACCCTTATAGCCTACACTGGTTGAGTACTGTTCGCTTCGTTTTAGACATTACCATGACATTTCTGCTAGCTTTAGCAGTGCTCCCTGTCATGCGACCCGACCCCCAGCAGGCTACAGCAATATTATTGGTATCAATATCTGCGTGGCACCTCCTTGCAGCAGCGTGGCACCTTCTAGCGCATTTCGAGAAGGAAAAAAAGGCCCCGCCATTGAAACTAACTTTGCAGCACTTTATGAGCCCTATTGTTTACTGGGTTCTAGCATATTTTATCTTGTGTTATCATGGCATTGCATTTAGCATTGCGGCCCTGAAAGAGATGCATGTGTTTATATTTGTGTGCAGCGCCATCGTGCTTAGTTCAATTTTTCGGTCGGCAACGCTAATACCACAATTAAAATCGGAACTAACGTGAACTTTCCGTCGACTATTGTTGATTCGTGTCCTGAGATGAGAAAGCAGTATAAATTTTCAATTCAGCCGGTCGCTTTCCGCTAGAACCCAAGCGCCGACTGAATTGTAGCGTTGAGCGGAAATATCTTGGTATTTCGGTTACCGAATTTTAACCACTAAATGTTTAGGCTGTCTAGAGGAGGGCAAAGCAATGGTGACTAGGGTTACTGTAATATTTATTTGCCATGCCTCCAGGGATGAGGAATACGTTCGTGACTTTGTCCATCACGTCGGGCCGGTGCTTCAATCACTTGGCAGTGCTGGCCTAAGATTCTGGGAGGATTCAATGATTTTTGCGGGGTCAGTTTGGAACAAAGAGATTCAGAACGCAATTTCTAACTCTATTGCCGCTTTAATTATTGTTTCGGACAACCTAATGAATTCGAGTTATGCGATGACTAACGAGCTTCCTAGGTTCCTAGAGGAGGCGGAACAACATAAGGTGGACATCTTCTGTCTTTATGCAAGGGAGTGCTTGATTGATGAAATGATATTTAGAATTTGCGTTAACGGCATACAAAAGGAGGTAAAGCTAACAGATTATCAGGGTTTAAATTCACCTAATACCCCTTTAGAATCTTTTCATTTCAGGAGAAAGCAGAAACACGAACTCATTCAGGCAGCCCGAAAGATGCTTGCGGCGCTAAAGCCGCGCCTAAATTCGCTGGGTAGCGCACCTTCCTTGGCCAGGGCTACTGTTTCCGGGATTGGACGATGAACCTCGAAGACAACGCGCTATTGAAGATTCCTACAGTTACTGTAGGCAGAGTAACCAAAATAAACCCAAAACAAAAAATGATTAAAGTTTCAGTGGAACGAACAACAAAACACCCTCTCTACGGAAAAATTCTGCGCCGCACTAAAAACATAAACGCACACTGGGACAATGAGCAGAATATCTATGTTGGGGACATGGTGGCGGTAATGGAGTGTCGTCCTATCTCCAAGATAAAACATCATACGTTCGTAAAGAAGATCACGTGATCTCAACGCGAAAAGATGCGCCAAATAGGATGCTACCGAAGGACGAGGCGCATCGATCGCGACCAATGCGTTTCCCTTCGGTCAATGCATCCTCCGGTGCTACGCGAAAAGCCACGCAGGCCGCTCGCTTCCACGGTAGGCCTAACAACGAACCCGCCGCGTGTGCGGCCAATTGGGAGATCACCTTGCCCGACAGCGCCTTTTCCCTCGTAAGCATTGCCGCCATGGCTGCCTGGCTGGGCCTTG
>VEPB01000414.1 GCA_012026715.1 Methylococcaceae bacterium
CTTGCTTCGTCACCACCATCTCCCCCTTATCAGGAATATGGCGATACTGTGACTCGCGCGCTATGCGCTGGGAACTATGCGGATAGCCGGACGCTTACATCTCGAGCAATCAACACAGGCACCTGATCCTTGCCGGCCCCGCGTGCATGAATCGCATGTCCGCGTTTGCGCACAGGGCGTTCCAGACGCGACGTCCGAATTGGAGTGCGATTTAGGGATACTCCGCTAGAATCAGCGGGTAAACTCGGTCGATTTTCTTATAGACACCGGCAAACGACGCGTTCCGGTAACCGAAACCGACAAAACCGGGTTGGATGTATAAAGCGCTGATTTTGTTGATTTACCGTACCGATCGTTTCCATGACTCTGCCAACTCCGACAGCCCTGGTCGCCGACGACGATGAGACGCTCCGGATCTTGCTTTGCCAAGCCCTGGCCAATTGGGGCTTCGACGTCATGGCCGCACGCGACGGTCGGGAAGCCCAGGAGCTCGCCGGCAAGCGACTTCCCGATGTCATCTTCATGGACTTGATGATGCCGGTCCTGGACGGCTATCAGGCCAGCCGGGCGATTCGCCAGCTGTCGGACGGCCTCGACATCCCCATCATCGTGGTCACCGGGCACGAGGACCTGGAATCCATCGAAACTGCCTACGAAGCCGGCGTCACCGACTTCATCACCAAACCCATCAATTGGGCATTGCTCAAGCATCGCTTGCAGTTCGTGCTGCGCGCCAGCCGCGTGAGGCGGGAACTGCGCGCCAGCGAACAGCGTTATGCGCTGGCGGCCCAAGGAGCCAACGACGGTTTGTGGGATTGGGACCTGGTCCACAGCAACATGCACTACTCGCTCCGCTGGAAGCAGATGCTGGGGCTCGAGAATCAAGCGGTCAGCGAAGACCCCTCGGAGTGGTTCCGGCGAGTCCACCCCGACGACCTGCCCCGGTTGCAGAACGAACTCGAAATTCATCTGTCCGGACAATCCGGCCACTTCGAGAATGAACACCGGATGATCGCCACCGACGGGAGCTATCACTGGATGTTGTGCCGCGGCCTGGCTGTCAGGGATGACTGCGGCCAACCGGTTCGCATGGCCGGCTCCAACAGCGACATTACCCGCCGCAAGGCCGCGGAAGCCCAGTTGGCCCACGATGCCTCCCACGACGCCTTGACCGGTTTGCCCAATCGGATGCTGTTCACCGACCGCCTGCAGCATGCCATCGGCATGGCCCAGCGGCGGCCCGACTATGCCTTCGCCGTGCTATTCATGGACATCGACCGATTCAAGGTGATCAACGACAGCCTGGGCCACCGCATCGGCGACCAGGTCATACTGGTCGTGGCGGCGCGCATCAGTGCCTGCACCCGGGACAACGCCACCCTCGCCCGGCTGGGTGGCGACGAGTTCACCCTGCTGATCCACGACATCGGCGGCCCAGAACTGGTCACCGAGCTGATCGACCGGATCCAAAACGCTGTCGCTGAACCGCTACGGGTTGACAGCCACGATCTCCGGCCCAGCCTCAGCATTGGGGTGGCCTTCAGTTCTGACAACTACCAGAGCGCCGACGAAATGCTGCGGGACTCCGATACCGCCATGTATCGCGCCAAGAAGATGGGCAAGGGCCACTTCGCGTTCTTTGACGGCGAAATGCACATGCAGGCCCTCAACACCCTGCTGATCGAAGCCGAACTCCGCACCGGCCTGGCCACCGGCCAATTCATTCTGCGATACCAGCCCATCGTCTGCATGGGCTCCCTGCGTACCGTCGGGGTGGAAGCCCTGCTACGCTGGCAGCACCCGCAGCGTGGCGAACTGGTGCCGGCCGATTTCCTGTCCTCGGCGGAGGATTCCGGGCTGATCGTACCACTCGGCCGCTGGGTGCTGCGGGAGGCCTGCCGCCAGATGAAGGCCTGGGAACAGGCCGTCGAACTGGCCGACGACTGGTTCGTGAGCATCAACTGCTCTTCGCGGGAATTCGCCCAGCCCTCGTTTGTCAGCGACCTGGAAAAGTCCTTGGCCGAATCGCGACTGTCGGCGGCCCGTCTACGGATCGAAATTACCGAACAAGTCATCGCCGCCAACCGGCGGCTAGCCGAGGCAAAACTCCGGGAAATCCGCGGCCTTGGCATACGGATCGGCATCGATGACTTCGGCTCGGCGAGCTCGACCCTGAACGGATTGGAAAACCTGCCCATCGACTACCTGAAGATCGACCGCTCCTTTCTCCATGCGCCCGACCGCGCCCATGACCGGTTCGAACTGATGAAGGCCGTGGTGGACCTGGTCCACAAACTGGAAATGTCGGTCGTCGGGGAGGGCAATGAAACCGGTGACGAAGTCGCCCGATTGAAGCGCCTGTCGTGCGAATTCGGCCAGGGCAATTATTTCCTCGAAGCGGTCAGGGCGGAGGAGGTGATCCCCCTCATCCTTCACGGCTCCGGCTGGACAGGGGATTGACGCCATGGCTTACGACCGGCAAGACGCCCTGATGGGCGAGTCGTCGCCCGCAGCCGCGGACGGGGGCGGGCCAGCCGCCGCCGAGGGGCAACCGACGATCGCCCTGGTGGTCGACGACGAAACCACGACCCGAATACTGGCCCGCTCGGTGCTCGAAAACATGGGCTACCAGGTATTCGAGGCGGAAGACGGCGAACAGGCGCTGGCCTGCTTCCAGCGAACCCAGCCGCAACTGGTGGTCATGGACGTGCTGATGCCGCGGATGGACGGATTCGCCTGCTGTACTGCCCTGCGTGCGCTACCGGCTGGCGCGGATGTACCGGTCGTGCTGATCACCGGAATCGATGACAGCAATTCCATCGAGCAGGCCTACCGCGCCGGAGCCACCGACTTCGTGCACAAGCCCATCAACTGGATCCTGTTCCGCCACCGGATCAATTTCGTCGCCCGCGCCAGCCAGGCCTTCCTCGACCTCAAACGCAGCCAGGCCCGCTTGCTGCAGGCACAAAAACTCGCCAAGCTGGGCTATTGGGAGTGGAACCTGCGGCGTAACACCGTCGAGATGTCCTACGACCTGACGGCGCTGCTGGGACTACCGCCCCAACCTGGGACGCTTTCGGAAACCCAGCTCTGGGACTGCGTGCCGGAGCCCGTCAGGGAAAGACTCGCACGGGAGTTGCGGGAGGCGATCCGTGAACAGCGCAGCTACAGCCTCGACTTCCGGGTGCCGGCGCTTGGAGGCGAACGGATCGTCCACGCCGAAGGCGAGATCATCGCCAATGCCGAAGGGCTCGCCGTGCTGATGCGAGGCATCATGCAGGATGTCACCGAACAGGTACGCGCCCAGGAGGAAATCAATCGGCTGGCCCATTACGACCCGCTCACCGGACTGCCCAACCGCACCCTGTTCATCGAGCAGTTGCGGCTCGCCCTGAGCCGCGCCAAACGCCAGCGATCGGCCATTGGCGTTCTCAGCGTAGGTCTCCGGCGGATCGAACAGATGCGGGAAGCCATGGGAACGGTGTTTGCCGATCTGGCAATTCACGAACTGGCGCAGCGCCTCCAGGATTCTCTGCCGAACCCCGATCAGACAGATCACTCCCATATCGAGGTCGCTCGCTTCGGCACCCACGAATTCGTGCTTTTCGCCGATCATCCCGACAGCAGCATCGGCGAACTGCCCCGACTGGCGCAACGCATCATCGACCGCCTGGCGGCGCCGTTCCACATCGGCACCCAACCCGTGCAAGTCGGCTGCTCCATCGGCATCGCTTGCGCCCCGGACGATGGCAAAGACCCGGAAACCCTGCTCAAGCATGCCCATGCGGCCATGAACGTGGCGCGCCGCAAGGGGGAACTGGTTTACGAATACCACACGCGGGAAATCCAGCGCAGCGTGATGGAACGCTTTCAGCTGGAAGGACAGCTGCTCGTGGCGCTGCGGGAACGACAGCTGGAGGTGCACTTTCAACCGCAAATGGCCTTGGCGAATCGGGCCATCGTCGGATTCGAGGCGCTGGCACGCTGGCGCCATCCGGTGTTGGGGATGATACCCCCCGACCGTTTCATACCCATTGCGGAGGACTCCGGCGCCATCGGCCAACTGGGCGAGCACGTGCTGCGCAATGCCCTGGAACAGCACCGCCAATGGCCGGTCACCAAACTCGGCCAGCCCGCCCTGCTGTCGGTCAATCTGTCCGCCCGTCAGCTGTGGGGCAAAGACTTCATGACCGTCATCCACCGGGTCCTCGACCAGACCGGCTTTGACCCGGCCACCTTGGTACTGGAACTGACCGAAAGCGTGCTGATGAAGGACTCCGATGACATGATCCGGATCCTTAAACGACTCAAGGACATGGGAATCAAGCTATCCATCGACGATTTCGGCACCGGGTTTTCGTCCATGAGCTATTTCAAACATCTACCCATCGACGAACTGAAGATCGACCGGGGCTTCATCAGAGACCTGCCGCGGCGGGGCCAGGATCTGGCCATCGTCCGCTCGGTCATTGCCCTTGCCCACAATCTCGGCCTCAAAATCGTCGCAGAAGGCGTGGAGACGGCCGAGCAACTACGCATCCTGGAACAGGAAGGCTGCGACTGGGTGCAGGGTTTCCTCATCGGACGCCCCGCCGACAGTCCTGCCGCAATCCGCTTTCTGGGACAGGCAATTCCGTCGGCCCCAACCCCGTAGGTCGCCGTGCCATCCTCCCCCATTCCCCGGGGTGCTCGCCGCTCGCTTGGCCGGACTGCCGCCACCTTGCTGGCCGCGACATCCCTCGCATCCGCTTCGGATACTCCCGACATCACCCAGATGGAGATCGAACAGCTGATGCAGATGACCGTGACCAGCGTGAGCAAGAAGTCGCAGAAGCTCTCCGATACCGCGGCCGCCGTCTATGTCATCACCCAGGAGGAGATTCGCCGCAGCGGCGTCACCAGCATCCCGGAAGCCCTCCGCCTGGCGCCCGGAATCCAGGTGGCGCGGATCGACGCCAACAAATGGGCGATCACCGCGCGTGGCTTCAATGGCCACTTCGCCAACAAACTGCTGGTGCTGATGGATGGGCGCAGCGTCTACACGCCGACCTTCGGCGGCGTATACTGGGAAAGCCAGAACACTGTGCTCGACGACATCGACCGGATCGAGGTGATCCGGGGGCCTGGCGCCAGCGTATGGGGCGCCAACGCGGTGAACGGCGTCATCAACATCATCACCAAATCGTCCGACAAAACCCGCGGTGGCCAGATCAACATCGGCGGCGGCAGCGAGGAACGCGTGTTCGGAAGCGTCCGCTACGGTTTCGACCTCGGCGCCGAAACCCATGGCCGCGTTTACTTCAAAGGCCTGGACCGCGACCGCTACCGCGTGCGGGATCCGGCCACTCCGGCGGCCTCCGACGCCTGGGACATGCAGCGGGGCGGATTTCGCCTGGACCGCGACAGCAAATCCGGCGACATCCTGACGCTGCAGGGCGATGCCTACACCGGCACCATCAACCAAGTCACCCTGCTGAGCAGTCCGCCGGCACCCCATAATTTGTACGACATCGCCCACATTTCCGGATGGAACCTCCTGGGTCGCTGGAAAAAAGCGCTGGCGCTGGATTCTGACTTCACCCTACAGTTCTACTACGACCACGCCCAGCGGAACGAGGGACATCTGAGCCAGCTGGACAACACCCTGGATCTGGATTTCCAGCACCACTTCGCCTACGGGGAACGCCAGGATATCGTCTGGGGACTCGGCTACCGCTACATCGGCGATCAGCTGAGCACCAATCAGCACTTTCAATGGCGGCTCGACAGCCGCAACCTGCAACTTTTCAGCGGCTTCCTGCAAGATGAATTCACCCTGCTGCCCAACGCCCTCAAGCTGACCGTCGGCAGCAAACTGGAACACAACGACTTCACCGGCTGGGTGGTGCAACCGTCCGCCCGTCTGTCGTGGACCCCTGCCAACGGCCACGCGCTGTGGGGCGCGGTTTCACGGGCGGTCCGTACCCCCAACCGGATCGAACAGGACAGCCGCTTCTTCGGCCTGACGCCCCTCGCGCCCTTCGCCGGCGGAAACCCGACTCCATTTCCGGTGTTTTTTACGGCCCGCGGCCGCACCGAGTTCCAGGCCGAAGACCTGGTGTCCTTCGAAATCGGCCATCGGTTCATGCCGACTTCCTCGTTCTCTCTGGATACAGCGCTGTTCTACAACGTTTACAACCGGCTCCGCAGCTTCCGCGGCGGCGCTCCGGCACTCAACGGTCACGGCTACGTGGACCAGCCTGTCTACTTCTACAACGACATGCGAGGCAACACCTACGGTGCCGAAATCGCCGCCAAGTGGGCGCCTCTGACCTGGTGGACCCTGGAAGGACAGTACACCTACCTGGGCATGGACCTGCGCTCGCGGGCCGACCGATTCGAAAACTCCTCGGCCACCGAAGCCGCCGATCCGGCACAGCAATGGTCGCTGCGCTCCGGGTTCGACCTGCCCCTCAACCTGGAACTGGATTTCCGCCTGCGTTAC
>VEPB01000521.1 GCA_012026715.1 Methylococcaceae bacterium
CCCGCGACCACAGCGAACGCATGCTGGCCGGCTTCGGTTATCCCGTCAGCCGCAGTGGCAACCGCATCGCGGTGCGCTCCGGCGGCAGGCTCAAGGCCATGGACATCGATGTGCCCTCCGACATTTCCTCCGCTGCCTTTTTCCTGGTCGGAGCGTCCATCGCCGAAGGCGCCGACGTGACCCTCAAGCACGTGGGCATGAATCCGACCCGTACCGGCGTCATCGACATCCTGCGACTGATGGGGGCGTCCATCGAAGTGCTGAATCCGCGCGAGGTGGGCGGCGAGCCGGTGGCCGACCTGCGGGTCCGGTCGGCCCCGCTCAAGGGCATCGAGATTCCCGAGGCGCTGGTGCCCTTGGCCATCGACGAATTCCCGGTACTGTTCGTGGCGGCGGCCTGCGCCGAAGGCCCGACCCGGCTGACCGGCGCCGAGGAATTGCGGGTGAAGGAGAGCGACCGCATCCAGGTGATGGCGGATGGCCTCAACGCGCTCGGGATCGACGCCAAGCCCACCCCGGATGGCATGGTGATCGACCCCGGTTTCATGAAGGGTGGTTCGGTGCATTCCCACGGCGACCATCGCATCGCCATGGCCTTCAGCATCGCCGGCCTGCGGGCCAACGGCCCGATCCGCATCGAGGACTGCGCCAACGTCAACACCTCGTTTCCCACCTTCGTCAGCCTGGCCCGCTCGCTGGGCCTCAGCATCCGGGTGTTCGAGGCATGAGCGGCGCGCAAGACATTCCCGTTCTGACCCTGGACGGGCCCAGCGGCGCCGGCAAGGGCACCGTGAGCCGTGCCATCGCCCGCAAGCTGGGCTGGCATTACCTGGACAGCGGCGCCATCTACCGTTCGCTGGCCATCGCCGTGTTGGATCGAGGCATCGCCCTGGACGATGTGGATGCCGTGGCCGCCGTCGCTCGCTCCATGGATCTGGCGTTCGACGCCGGCGATCCGCCCAAGGTATTGCTGGACGGGGTGGATATTTCCCATCGTACCGGCACCGAGACCGTCGGCAATGCCGCCTCCAAGGTGGCCGCCATCGGCCCGGTGCGGCAGGCTCTGCTGCAGAAACAGCGGGAATTCCGCCAGCTTCCCGGGCTGGTGGCGGACGGTCGCGACATGGGGACGGTGGTGTTTCCCGAGGCGCGATACAAGGTGTTTCTCACCGCGAGCGCCGAAGAACGGGCGCGGCGCCGCTATAAGCAGTTGAAAGAGAAGGGGGAGGATGTTAGTCTTGCACGCTTGACAACCGAGATCGAGGAACGGGATCGCCGCGATCGGGAGCGCACCGAGGCGCCGCTTAAGATGGCAGACGGCGCCTGCTTCGTGGATTCCTCAGACCTCAGCATCGAGCAGGTCATCGAACGCTGTTTGGCGCTGGTTCAGGCCTGATCCGCCTATTGTCGCACGGTGGCCGGTATGCCGGCCGTACATCAACCCTAACCCATGGGTCCCGACGGGCTTTTGTCGTTTGGTCGGGGCTTAGAGATTTGAGTCATGAGCGAAAGCTTTGCAGAGTTGTTTGAAGAGAGTCTGGCCAAGGCCGAAATGCGTCCGGGCAGTATCGTCAGCGGTACCGTCGTGGACATCGGCCAGGACGTGGTGGTCGTCAATGCCGGACTCAAGTCGGAAGGCGTGATTCCCAAGTGGCAGTTCCTCAACGCCGACGGCGAACTGGAGGTTCAGCTGGGCGACCAGGTGGAAGTGGCTCTGGACATGCTGGAGGACGGCCTGGGTTCGACCCTGCTGTCGCGCGACAAGGCGCGCAAGCAGAAGGCCTGGGGCGATCTGGAGAGCGCTTACGAAGCCAACGAAACCGTGGTCGGACGCATCTCCGGCAAGGTGCGCGGTGGTTTCACCGTGGCCATCGGCGCCCTGCGAGCCTTCCTGCCCGGCTCCCTGGTGGATGTCCGGCCGGTGCGCGATACCGCCTTCCTGGAAAACCGCGACCTGGAATTCAAGGTCATCAAGATCGATCAGAAGCGCAACAACGTGGTGCTGTCGCGCCGTGCGGTGGTCGAATCCGAATTCAGCGCCGAGAAGGAAGCCCTGCTGGGCAGCCTGCAGGAAGGCGCGATCGTCAACGGCGTGGTCAAGAACCTCACCGACTACGGTGCCTTCATCGACCTGGGCGGCATAGACGGCTTGCTGCACATCACCGACATGGCCTGGAAGCGTGTGCGCCATCCGTCCGAAACGGTACAGATTGGCCAGGAACTGCAAGTCAAGGTGCTCAAGTACGACCAGGAGAAGAACCGCGTCTCCCTGGGTCTCAAACAGCTGGGCGAAGATCCGTGGATGAACATCGCCCGTCGCTATCCGGCCGGCACCCGTCTGTTCGGCAAGGTCAGCAACCTTACCGACTACGGTTGCTTCGTGGAGCTGGAGGAAGGCGTGGAAGGCCTGGTGCACGTGTCCGAAATGGATTGGACCAACAAGAACGTCAATCCCTCCAAGCTGGTTCAGCTGGGTGACGAGGTGGAGGTCATGGTGCTCGACATCGATGAGGACCGCCGCCGCATCTCGCTGGGCATGAAACAGTGCAAGGCCAATCCCTGGGAGGAATTCGCCGGAACCCACAAGAAGGGCGACAAGATCTCCGGCAGCATCAAGTCCATCACCGATTTCGGCATCTTCATCGGCTTGGATGGAGCCATTGACGGCCTGGTGCACCTTTCCGACATCTCCTGGGCGGTGGCCGGCGAAGACGCCATCCGCAACTACAAGAAGGGGGATACGGTGGAAACCGTCATCCTCGCCGTTGATCCGGAGCGGGAGCGCATCTCGCTGGGCATCAAGCAGCTGGAGCAGGATCCTTTCCAGAACTGGCTGGCGTCCCACGACAAGGGCGTGATCGTCCGCGGCGTGGTGAAGGAAGTCGACGCCAAGGGTGCGGTGATCACCCTGGCCGACAGCGTGGAAGGTTATCTGCGTGCTTCCGAAATCCAGCGCGATCGCCTGGAGGATGCTCGCACCCAGCTGAGCGTGGGCGCCGAAGTCGAAGCCAAGTTCATCGGCGTCGACAAGAAGACCAAGTCCATCAGCCTGTCCATCAAGGCCAAGGACCAGGAAGAAGAGCAGGCAGCCATCAAGGACTACTCGCAGCAGCCGAGCACGCCGACTCTGGGAGACATCTTCAAGGAGCAGATGGAGCGCTAGCGCTTAAAGGAAACGCAGATAAATCCATCCTGGATTTATCTGCGTCGGTCACCGGAAAACCCGGTTTCCCGGTGACTTACAAAATCGACGGATTGCAGCCGCCGATTTTGGCGGCGCACCCATGCACCGCAGGAAGCGCTGAATGAATCAGCGATTCCCTAAGCTTCCGTGCCATTCCGAGGGGGCAGCAACTGTCCCTTCGCATTGTCAGGTGATCAAACGTGACCAAATCCGAACTGATTGAAATTTTGGCAAGAAAGAACCAACACATTGCGACCAACGATGTGGAGGCCGCGGTCAAGACCGTGATCGAGCACATGAGCAATGCGCTGTCGGTCGGCGAGCGCATCGAGATTCGCGGGTTCGGCAGCTTTTCCCTGCATTTCCGTCCACCCCGCACCGGCCGCAACCCCAAGACCGGCGACGCGGTGGATCTGAGCTCCAAGTATGTCCCCCATTTCAAGCCGGGCAAGGAGCTGCGCGACCGGGTCAATTCCGCGTGGGAGCACGACACGGACTAGCCGTTCGAGGCCGCGGATGGAGGAATTCCTCGTCATCCTGGTGCCCGCCGCCGCCGCCGTGGGATGGTGGGGAGGACGGTGGTACTACACCCAGAAATTTCTGGAACGCCACACCCAGACCATTCGCCAGGGTTATTGCAAGGGACTGAACTATCTGCTGAGCGAGAAGACCGATCAGGCGATCGAAACCCTCGCCAATCTGCTGGCCAGCGACATCGAGACCATCGAGACCCATGTGGCTTTGGGCAATCTGTTCCGCCGCCGCGGCGAGGTGCAGAAGGCCATCGAGATCCACGAGGCGCTGCTGGCGCGCCAGTCCCTGAACGGCGAACAAAAAGCCACGGCCCAGTTCGAGTTGGGGCTGGATTACAAGCGTGCCGGCTTGTACGACCGTGCCGAGCTGATTCTGGCCAATTTGGCCGATCACCCGTCCTACCGGCGTCCCGCCCTGGAACTGCTGCTGCAGATCTATCTCCAGGAGAAGGACTGGCTGAAGGCGCGTTCCTGCGTGAGCCAATTGAACCGCTTTGGCCGTGCGCCGAATGGTGAAACCGAGGCCCAGTTGTTGTGCGAACTGGCTGACGAGGCCTTGAAGGCACGCCAGTACGCCGTTGCCGACGGTCGTTTGGACGAAGCCCTGGAGCAGGATTCCCGTTGCGTGCGGGCGGTGCTGATGAAGGCCGATCTGCTGGCACGTGATGGCTATTTCCGGCCGGCGCTGGACCTGCTCAAAACGGTGGAGACGATAAGGCCGGATTATCTTCCGGAAGTCATCAAGCCCTTGATCCGCTGCCACGACCAGTTGGGGCTGCCGCACAACGAACTGTCGGCCTACCTGGACCGGCTTGCCGCCAAGTGCCGCCATCCCAAGATCGTCATTGCCCTGGCGGAACTGATCGAAGCCGATCAGGGCCAGCCGGAAGCCCTTGCGTATTTGCGCGATGCCGCCGTCGCCAAGCCCTCGATCCGTCTGATGGCCGCCCTGGTGAGGATGCTGGCCAAGGCGGAGTCGGGTGGCGATCATCGCACCATTTATCTGGGGTTGGGGGAGGCGCTTGATCAGCTGGCGCAACAGCAGCCGCGTTACCGCTGCAGCCAGTGCGGATTCAGCGGCCAGGAGCTGCATTGGCGCTGCCCGTCCTGCCGGCACTGGGACACCACCGTACCGCTTGAATAGCCGCCCATGGCCGATGACGACGATTCCGCCCTGTTTCAGCAGGAGATGGCCGACGTGACGCCGATCAAGACCTCGCCGGATCGGCCACGGGCGACCAAGGTCGAGCCGACGCCGGGGCAACTCTACCGTCGCGAAGCCGCCCAGCGCGCGCGGGATGGAAGCGGCAACTTTTTGCCCGCCAACTTCATCGAGCCAGTCGATCCTCAGGCCGAGCTGAGCTTCAAGCGCCAAGGCATTCAGCAGGGCGTGTTTCATAGCCTGCAGCAGGGTCGTTATCCCATCGAGGCGACGCTGGACTTGCACCTGATGTCGATCGAGGAGGCGCGCGAACAGGTTTATGAGTTTATCCATGACTGTTGTCGGCTCGACGTGCGCACCGCGCTGATTACCCACGGCAAGGGGCAGCGGGCGATCCTCAAGAGTTGCGTGGCGCGCTGGCTGCCCATGTTCCCTGAGGTGATGGCCTTTCACAGCGCCCAGCGTTTCCATGGCGGTACCGGGGCGGTCTACGTGTTGTTGCGCAAGAGCGCCAAGCAGAAGGAACAAACCCTGGAGAAACTCGGCTTGAAATCCGGCAAGCCGCAACCCTGACCCGATCCGGTGTTGATAAATCGTCCATGAGCCCCACATCCGGCAAACAGACCCAGGAAACCGCCGAACAGCGCGTCGAAGAGGAGGCGCTGCGGGTTGCCAAGAGCATCCAGACGCCCGGCCAGACCAAGGAGCAGACCCGATTGATCGCCAAGGGCATCGAAAAGGGGATCGCGCTCTACAAGCAGCAGCAGAGCGCCAAGCTGCGGGAGCGCGACAAGCAGCGCAAGAAGGCCGCCAAGCTCAAGGCCAGGGAAAGCGCCGAAGCGCATGAACCGGAAGCCGCCGCGGAGTTCCGGGACGACTACCCGGCGCTGCGCCCGACCCTGTGGCTGATGGCGGTGCTGTTCGGATTCGGCGGCGGGGCGCATCTGCTTCGGTGGTTCTGGTCGGCGCCGCTGACGGTCGGGGATCTGGTCATCGCGCCGGTTTGGTCGGTGCCGGCCGCTACGGGCGGATTCGCCCTTTCCGCCTGGTTGGTCTGGCTGGCGCGGCGGCTGGACTAATCGTTCATGGCACGCGTGCCTCCCCGAACATGAAAGTGCTCGCAGCAAGGCCGGTTTCCCTCGCCCCGATCCTCCTCCCAGAGAGGAGAGGGGGACCACGGTGCTCGCTTCGCGACTTTCATTGGTTACCGTTGACGGAGGCGGTGGATTCGCGGGAACCTAGCAAGCCGCCGATTTAGTCGGCGGCTTCCACGGCGCAGGGATGCACCGCCAAAGTCCGGGGGCTAGCCGCTGAGTTTTTGAGTCACCGAAAAACCGCGTTTTCCGGTGGCGGCCGCTGACAAATCCAGGATGGATTTATTCGGCGCTTCTAAGGGGCCACCGAACGAACGGGCGGGACCTTGGGTCTGAGCGGTGTCCGGCGTGGCAATGGAATCCGCGGCCGAGCACTTTCAATAACCATGATGAGTTGAGCGATGAAACGATCAAGCACAGTTTTCTTGGCCTCCCTGCTGATGTTGGGATTGACGCTGGTGTCCATGGGCGACGCCGATGCCAAACGCTTGGGCGGCGGCCGCTCCTTCGGAAGCCGACCCTCCTACAGCGAGCCCTATCGTGCGCCCAGTGGCATGAATCCCGCGGCTCCCAGCCAGCAGCCCGGTTCCCAGGCAACCCAGCGCAGTCCGGGAACGGCATTGCCGGGCCAGACTCCGCGTCGCAATGGCTTGATGGGCATGCTGGGCGGACTCGCCATCGGCGGCCTGCTGGGGTCCCTGCTGTTCGGTCATGGTTTCCAGGGGCTGAATCTGCTGGATATTCTCCTGTTCGGCGGGATCGCTTACGTGTTGTTCAGATTGTTCGCGGCGCGTCGCTCCCCGCCGAGCGCAACCCCCGCCGGCGGCTACGGGCCGCAACCGGTGGCGGACGCCGCGGCGTACCGGCGTGAGCCAGCCGGAGTCTCCGGCTTCGACACCGACCTGCTGTTCGGTAGAGGCCAGGGTCCGGCTGCGGTTCCCGAGAATCTGCCGGCGGATTTCGACCAGGCGAGCTTCCTGGCCGGCGCCAAGTCCGCTTACGGGCTGATGCAGCAGGCTTGGGACGCAGGCGATCTGGCCGAGTTGCGGGCACTGTCCACCGACAAAATGTTCGGCGAGTTGCAGGAACAACTGCGCCAACGGGGTTCGGCGCCAAGCCGGACCGAACTGCAATCGGTGGATGCGCGCATCCTGGCGGTGCGCGACGCGGGACCGGAGCGCGAGGCCACCGTGCTGTTCGACGTGATGATGCGGGAAGACGGCGGTGATCTGGCCCGAGTCCGCGAGGTGTGGCATTTCGTCCGGCCCCGCGCCAGCAAGCAGCCGACCTGGTTCCTCGACGGTGTTCAGCAGTGGGAGGAATGAGCGGGGACGGGGCGACCGAACTGCCCTGTCCGTCCTCATTTTCCGAGGGATGGCGATTTGGTCGCGGTGCACCGGCGGCATGTCTTGATTCGTCAGTCGACGCCGACATGGTTTTGCAAGCGAGGTTTTCCCCATGTGGTTGAAGGCGTTCCATCTGATTTTCATGGTGACCTGGTTTGCCGGCCTGTTCTATCTGCCGCGCCTGTTCGTCTACCATGCCATGACCGCCGATGCGGTGAGCATCGAGCGGTTTAAGATCATGGAGCGCAAGCTGTACTGGGGCATTACCACGCCCGGCATGGTGCTTACCCTGGTGTTCGGGATCTGGATGCTGGTGGACTACGCCTGGGCCGCCTATGGCAGCGCCGGCTGGCTGCATCTCAAGTTGACCCTGCTGGCGCTGCTGGTGGGCTATCACCTGCTGTGCGGCGTGTGGCTGGCGGATTTTAAGCATGACCGCAACCGCCGCAGTCATATTTTCTATCGCTGGATGAACGAAGCGCCGGTGCTGTTTCTGATCGCCATCGTGCTGTTGGCGACGCTCAAGCCATTTTGACCGACCCGAGGGCCTGTCCATGCCGACTTACGACTACCAGTGCCAGTCCTGCCGGCACGAGTTCACCGTGACCCACAAGATCGCAGATCCAGCGCCGCGCTGTCCGCAGTGCGGCGGCGAAGTGCGCAAGAAACTCAGCGCGCCCGCGATCGGCAAGAGCGCGGCGGCGCCGAGTTTTTCAGGGGGAGGGTGCGGGAGCGGGGCCTGCGGCCACAAACACTGAGCGCGCCGATGGGCGGCGGATGGCCGCCCGGTATCGCGGGGGGGGGCGTGGACGAGGGGCGAGCCTAAGCGTCGCCGGCTGGAAGCGTTTCTTCCCCGGCTGCCGTGGTGGCGGGTAGATCGCCGACACCGTCCCCGTCCAGGTCGATCTGGGCGACCGCCTCGTTGGCAGCGAACAGCAGTCCGTTGCGGAAGAACAAGCAGGCCTTGGTCGCCTGATTCTGCTGCAGCAAGATGTCACCCATCAACCGGTAGGCCTCGACGCTGGGTTCGCGGTCCAGGCTGGCCTGCGCATAGCCTTGGGCCTTTTCGAGCTGTTGGGCGCGCAACGCCAGCTTGCCGAGCACGCGCAGCAAAACCGGATTGGTTTCCTGGCGAGCCTGCCAGCGTTCCGCCAGTTCCAACTGCTTGGCCGGATCGGCCAGCTGGATGCAGCCGTACAGCACCAGTAAGGTGTCGGAGCGTTCCTTTTCGATGAGTTGTCGCAGCCGGGGTTCGATTTCCGCGCCGGCGCCGGCTTCGATCATGGCGGCAAAGTACAGGTGTTGGATGCCCGGCAGGGCGCGGATGTGCTCGGGCACGTCCAGCCAGGCGTCGCGCAGGGCGCCGGCGTTCTTGGTTTCGGCTTTGCGCTTGAGCAGCGCACTGTAGGTATCGGTTTCCAGGAGGCGAATTTCCGCTTCCATCATCACCTTGTTGGCGTGCAGCTTGGGAATCAGCTTGCGGATGCCTTCCCAGTCCTCCAACTGGGCGTAAACCTGGTGCGTCATCTTCAGCACCTTGGCATGGCTCGGTGCCAGCTGGTCCAACTGGGTCAGGCTTTCCAGCGCCTCGTTGAACTGCCGGTCGGACAGTTGCAGCTCGGCGCGGGTGAGTCCGATCGCCAGCTCCGCTTCCGGCATGCTATCCCGGGCCAGTTTGAGGTATTCGTCGCGTTGCTCGTAGGCTCCGCGGGACTGGGCGGCCCGGGCTGCGGTCAGGTAATTGACGAGGGGCACCCCACTGTTGGCGGCGTGCCGGATCAAATTTCGCTCCGCCGTCTCCCAGTTGCCTTCGGCAGATTCCAGCAGCCCCGCGATCAGTGCCTCCTGGGATTTCTGGCTGCGCTTGGCGCCGCCCCGCTGCTTGAGTATGGAAGGCAGGCGGACGGTGTTGATGACCAGCCGTATGCCCAGGTAGAGCGCGACGAATCCTAGCGCGAGCCCGACCAGTCCGAGAAACAGCGAGGTTTCGATCGACCAGGAGCCGAAGCCGATGATGAGGTAGCCGGGGTTGCCGGCGGCGACCATTTCGCGGTACGCGAAGATTCCTCCGGCCAGCAGCAGGATAGGGATGAGGAGCAGCGGCAAGAGAATCTTCACGGCTGGGCTCCGCTCTCGGGCTGCGGTTCGGCAGCCGGCGTGGGCGACTGGGTCGGTGCGGCCGCTTTGGATCCGGACTGGGTCTTCTCCACGTCCAGCCGGACCTTCTCGATGTTGCGCAGCAGGGTCAGCGACTTGCTGATGTCGGGGAAGGGGATCTGGATCTTGAGTTCGCCCAGGGTCTTGAGCTCCGCCGCGATTTCCTTGACGGCCGCGGTGTCGTGGGCGAAGTTTTCGTGCAGCCACTGCGAGGCTGAATCGATGTTGGCCTGGAACATGGATTCGTCGCCGCGCAACAAGGCGGCACGGGACATTTCCAGCTTCAGCAGCATCACCTGACGGATGGCGCTGGCTTCCTCCGGCGCCAGAATCGTCGCGATGGGCCGGTCGGTCCGGCGCACCGTGACTAGATCCTTGAAACCCTTGAGCTTGGAGTCGAGGAAGCCGTCGCTGCCTTCGCCGGTGGACGGCGTGGTCTCGTGTTGGTCCGGCTTGAGGTCGGAGTGGGGCAGGAACAGCGGCAGGTTGCGTACCTCCGACTCCATCACCAGCAGCTTGGCGGAAGTCCCCACCAAGTCCGGAGGGGAGATCGACTTGACGATCTTGATTTCCTCGGCGAGGGCTTCGCGGACCTTGAAGGCGGCGGGATCGCCGCTATCGTGCAGCCGCTGGTCGGCGGCTTCCATCATCGCCAGCACGGCCTTGACGTCCCCGACCAGGTGCAGCTTCTGGTTGGCCACGCTCAGCAGGTACTCGGCGTCGGCGATCATCAAGTCGCCGCGGCTCTGGTTCATCTGATGCTGGATGTGCTGGATCGCCGCCGCCAGTTCGGCGCGGGGCGAATCCAGCTTGTCGGTGAAGGCCGAACCTTGTTCGGTCACTTCCCGCTCGAACTTGGAATCTTCGGTGGTGACCTGGGACTGCACGGTGGCGAACTGCGAATGCAGGGTCGCCAGTTCGGACTGCAGGCCGGTGATCTGGCGGGTCAATTCCAGCATTTGCTGGTCGCCCTTATTGAGCTCGCCGCCCAGGCCTTCCTGTTTGGAGCGCAATTCCTGCAGCAGGAAGAAACCGCCCGCCGCCAGGATCACCACGAAAAACAGCGACAGATAACCCAGCCAGGCACCGTAATGGGACTTCTTGGGGGGGGCGGCCGGAACTTCGGCGTTGACGATGTCCGGGCTGGCGGCGGGTTGTTCCGCGTCCGGTTGTAGTTCTTTTTCCTCGTCGGCCAATGGTGTATCCCCGTGGTTGATCGATGTTCTAGAAAGTTCGGCGAGCGTCCCCGCGAGGGCATCGACGATGGCGCGGTCGTCCGCCCCGGTGGCGGTGACGACCCGATCGCATCCCGCCGCCTTCGCCTGCTCGGCGATGCGGTCGCTGATGACCACCGCCGGGGTGGTCGTCAGCAGCTGTTTGTCCCGCCCCGCCAGCAGCAGCCCCAGATTCTTCAGGGCTTCGCCGCTGGTCAGGACGATCGCGTGGATCCGCCCGTTGCGCCAGGCTTCCAGCACCGCGCTGGCGTCGCGCGCCGGCAACACCCGGCGGTAGACTTCCGCATAAGCCACGTCCGCTCCTCGCGCCGTCAGGGTTTCGGCGATCAGCTCGCGGCCGCCGCGGCCGCGCACGATCAGCACCCGCTTGCCGGCGACCTCGGCCAGTTCCGGCATGGCTAACAGGGACTCGCTATTAAACTGCGGTTTCGGCGTCAGGTCCACCGTGACGCCGGCCCGTGCCAGAGCGTCCGCGGTGGCCTGTCCGATGGCCGCGATACGGGGACCAAACAGCCGGGTCGGGTCGTTGTCCAGCAACGCCAGGCCGCAGCGCACCGCGTTGGCGCTCACGAAGATCAGCCAATCGGCGGTGCCGGTCGTGGCGAGGGCGGCGGCGCCCGGCGATTCCGGGCCTTCCGGCAGGATCTCCAGCAAGGGCAGGCGGATGCATTCTGCCCCGGTTTCCGCGATCAGCCGGCACAACGGTTCCGCCTGCTCGGCGGGGCGGGTGACGAGGATGCCGAAGCCCGACAAATCGGCCATGGGGTTAACCGTACAATTCGCGCAGGATGGCGTCGGCGCCCTGTTGCAGCAGGGAGTCCGCCAATTGCCGGCCAAGTTCTTCCGCCTGCTGGCGCGGTCCCCTGATTTGGTCCCGGATCAGCCGGTGGCCGTCGGGAGTGCCGACCAGTCCCCGCAGCCACAGCATCTCGCCCTGAAATTCGGCATAGCCGGCGATGGGCACCTGGCAACCGCCCTGCAGCCGCTGGTTCATGGCGCGCTCGGCCAGCACCCGGTCGGCGGTGTCGCGATGATGCAGCGGCGCCAGCAGGGCATTGACCGCGCTGTCGTCACTGCGGCATTCGATCCCGATGGCCCCCTGGCCGATGGCCGGCAGGCTTTGCTCCGGGCTCAGCAGATCGGTGATGCGGTGGCCGAAGTCGAGCCGCTTGAGGCCGGCTGCGGCCAGCACGATGGCATCGTATTCGCCGGCATCGAGCTTGGCCAGACGGGTGTTGACGTTGCCGCGCAGGTTGAGGATCTCGCAATCCGGGTAGCGGGCGCGGATCTGGCATTGACGGCGCAGGCTGGAAGTGCCGATGCGGGCGTCGCCAGGCAGCTCGTCGAAGCTCGCATAGCGGGACGAAACCAGCGCGTCGCGGGGGTCCTCGCGGGACAAAATCGCCGCCAGATGCAGTCCCTCGGGAAAATCCACCGGAACGTCTTTCATGGAATGGACTGCGATGTCCGCTTCGCCGTTCAACATCCCCACTTCCAATTCCTTGACGAACAGGCCCTTGCCCCCAACCTTGGCGAGCGGAGCGTCGAGGATGCGGTCGCCTTGGGTCGTCATGCGCACCAGCTCGGTCGCGAGGCCGGGGTGGGCGGCCCGGAGCCTTTCGGCGACATGTTCGGCCTGCCACAAGGCCAGGGGGCTCTTGCGGGTTGCGATTCGGATGACTTGCTGCGGCACCGTGGTCTGTTCCGGAGGCGTTAAAAGGCCCCATTGTACCAGATCGAGCGGCGCGGTCAGGCGGGCGGTCGCGTCGCGAGGCCGCTAGATAGGGCTGCGGACCATGCCGTCCGTGGTGGGGGCTGCAGCAAAATTCATCGGCCTGCCGTTTTCCCACCAGCGTTCGAACGCCACGGGATCCATGGGGATGGCGATGCCGAACCCTTGAGCGCGATCGCAGCCCATTTCCCCCAGGGCGTAGTAGTGTTCCGCCGTTTCCACCCCCTCCGCCACGGTGGTGCGGTTAAAGGCTCGGGCCAAGCCGATGATGGCCTGGACGCAGGCGTGGTCGGCCGCGTCCACCAGCATGTCGCGCACCAGGTATTGGTTGATTTTGAACGTTTGCGCCGGCAGGTCGCGCAGATGGTTCAGGGAGGAACAGCCGGCGCCGAAGTCGTCCAGGGCAAAGCTGATCCCGAATTGGCCGCAGTTCTCCATCACCTGGGTCAGCAGTGGGGCATCGGCGATGGCCTCGGTCTCCTGGATGTCGATCTGCAGTTTGACGACCGAACCGCGGCCCGTCAGCCCGCGCTGCAGGTCTTCGGCGAACCCCCGCGCCAGCAGGTGGGAGCCGGATAGATTGATGCTAAGGCTGTCGAGCAGGCCGGCGGCCGACCAGCGATCCAATTGTTCGAGGGCGCTGTCGATGACCCATTGCCCCAGGTCTCGCTCCAGCGAGGTTCGCTCCACCGTTCGCAGGAACTCGCCCGGCAGCAACAGTCCTCGGCGCGGGTGGCGCCAGCGGATGAGGGCTTCGGCGGCGATGACGGCGTTCGACCTGAGATCGACGATGGGCTGGTAGTGGAGCTCGAACTGGCGGCATTCCAGTGCTCGCCTAACGGCCGCGACGGCATGGTTCTGGCTGCGGATGCGGCTGTCCTGATCGGGGTCGAAACAGTGGTAGCAGTTCTTGCCGTGCTGCTTTGCCAGGTACATGGCCTGGTCGGCGTGGCGGAGCAGTCCGTCGGCGTCGGCGTCGTCCTGAGGAAACAGGGTGACGCCGATGCTGGCAGTGACCCGGCAGGTATTGCCGTTAAGCTCGATGGGTTGGGCGATGGCGGCCAGCAACCGTTCCAGGCTGGCGGTGACTTCGTCCGGCTGATCCAGCCCCGCCAGCAGCACCACGAATTCGTCGCCTCCCAGCCGCGCCACGGTATCGTCGCTGCGGATGGTCTGCCCGATGCGGCGGGCGGTTTCCATCAGCACCCGGTCGCCGGCGGCGTGACCCTGCAGATCATTGATGGGTTTGAATCCGTCCAGATCCAGGTAGCACACCCCCAGCCAGCTGTGGTCGCGGCGGGTTCGCGCCATGGCCTGGATCAGACGATCGGCCAACAGGGTCCGATTGGGGATGGCCGTCAGCGCGTCGTAGTGGGCGATGTGTTCCAGTTGCCGTTCGTGGAGCTTGATCGAAGTGATGTCTTCGTAGATGCCCAGCAGTCCAACCACCCGGCCGTCCTCCCGCAGCGGCACCTTGGAGCTGCGTACCCAGAACGTACGGCCGTCCGGCGTCGCCATGGGTTCTTCATGACCGAGCTTGGCGTGGCCGGATTCCATCACGGTGCGGTCGTCGGCCTGGAGGAAGGCGGTACGATCGCTCCAGATCATCTCGCTGTCGTCCTTGCCGACGATGTCCGCGGAATGTTCCAGGCCGGCATCGCGGGCAAACAGCTCGTTGCAACCCAGATAGCGGCACTGACGGTCCTTCCAGAAAATCCGGATGGGTACGGTGTCGATGACGCTGCCGAGCAAGGCCCGGCTGCGTAAGGTCTCCCGCTGGGCCGCCAGCAGCTGGTCCCGTTCCCGCACCAGCAGGCTCTGGCGAATGAAGGCCAGGACGATGACGGCGACGGAACCGATGAGGATCGCCGACCGGACGCTGTGCGGCATGGAGGGATAAACGGCGGTGGCGACCCCCGCGCCGCCGGAGACCACCACGCTGATCAGTGGCAGCAAGCGCAGTATCCCGGCGCAGGCCCGGTCCCAAGCCATTGAATCGCTCGATTCCAGGCGCCAGTCCGAGGCCGCCCAACCGGCCGTCAGGATGGCCAGCGAGAAGGAAATGTTGAACCAGGCGCCGTCCGTGGCGGTTCCTTCCAGCACCATCCGGTTCCAGGTCATCCAACTCCAGGCGGTGATGGCCACCGAGGGCAGGAATAGCCAAAGGCTTCGGGTGCTCCGGAGGCGCAGCGCCGGGATCATGATGAGCCCCTGGCAGGTGGCCGCCAGCAAGCTGACCGGATAGGCCGCCAGCACCGCCAGCAGCGCCGGGCTCAGGTCGCCTCGTTTCGGCAGGTAGAGGGCCAGCACCAAGGTCAGCGCGGCGACTGACAAGGACAGGATGTCCAGGTTCAGCGCCCAGCGTTCCGGCAACCGGGTGCTGCGGCGGATTTCGCACATCAGTCCGCCACACAGTGCGGGGCCCAGCCAGAGGTAAAACAGGTCGGCGGCCGAGGGAAAACTGGCGATCGCCAAGGCGGCCTGAATGTCCCAGGCGATCTGGCCGGCCGCATAGCCGGCGAATCCGATGGTGAACCACCGTAGGGTACAAGCGCTGGCGGTTCCCGCGGAGCTTCGCCACCCCAGCCAGCACAAGGCGGCGGCGGCCAGCGTGCCCGAGGTCCAGTGAAG
>VEPB01000201.1 GCA_012026715.1 Methylococcaceae bacterium
CACTGCCGTCGAGTACCCCTTCGGTAATCTCCAGTTCCAGACAACTGGGTTCCAGGGCTGATTCGTGAAGATAGCGCACAACCGAGTCGACAAATTGCGGTTTCAGCTGCTGCGGCGAAACGTTGACAGCCAGGCGCGGTACGGTGATTCCGCTGTTTTTCCATTTTCGTTGCTGGCGGCACGCTTCCCTCAGAACCCACTCGCCGAGTTCGCTGATAAGGCCGATTTCTTCCGACAGGGGGATGAAGTGAATGGGGGCGAGCAATCCTCGGGTCGGATGTTGCCAACGGATCAGCGCTTCGGCACCGACCAGGCATCCGGTTTGGGCATGGACCTGGGGCTGGTAAAAAAGGCGGAATTCTCCGGCGGTCAGGCCGCGCCGCATTTCGATGGCCATCTCGAAGCGATTGTCCAATTCCGTTTGCATCTGCTGGGTATAGAAGACAAAGCAGTTACGACCCTGTTTTTTGGCCCGATACATGGCGGCGTCGGCGGCCTTGATCAGGTCACTGCTGAACATCGCATCCTCCGGATAGACGCTGACACCGATGCTGGCCGCTGGAATCAACTCGTGGCCCGTCAGGATGAGCGGTTCCGCCAGTCGGGTCAGCAACCGCACCAGGGTTTCGGCAATGGCGGTCTGACGGGAAATGTCCTTGAAGGCCAGGACGAATTCGTCCCCGCCCCAGCGGGCAAGAATGTCGTCCTTGCGGGTCACCGACATCAGTCTTTCGGCGATCCTTTTCAAGAATGTATCGCCGACGCTATGGCCCAGGGTGGCGTTGATGGTCTTGAAGTGATCGATATCGACGAACACCACCGCAATCGAGGTACCCGTCCGGCGAGACCGATCGATGATGCGGCCGAGCTGTTCGGAGAAGTTGGTCCGATTGGGCAGGCCCGTAAGCGTATCGTGGCTGGCCAAGTATTGCAGCTTGTCTTCCGCCTGTTTGGCCTTCGAGGTGTCGGAAAACACTGCGATGTAATTCTTGACCGCCCCGCTGCCGTCCAGAATCGTAGTCACGCTCCCCCACTGCGGGTAAATTTCGCCGTTTTTGCGCTTGTTCCAGATTTCGCCCCGCCAGCAGCGCTCTTCGGTCAATGTGCGCCAGAATTCGTCGTAAAAATTCGGCGTGTGGACTCCGGATCGGAGGATGCGCGGCGCTTGCCCCATGGCTTCTTCGGCGGAGTAGCCGGTGATTTCGGTGAACGCACGGTTGACCGATTGAATGATGCCTTTGGCGTCGGTGACCATGACGGCCTCCACCGCCTGGTCAAGGATCACCTGCGTCTGTTGGGCCTGATTGCCGTCTTCCCCCCGCGTTCCTTCGTTGAAGACGATGACACTGCCGGTGACCGTATCGCTTTCCCGCAGCGGGGTGCAAACGTAACTGGCCGCGACTGGGGGCGTTTGAACCTGTTGCCGGAGAGTCATCATTCCAGACCGGGTCTCGCCGTCCGCCAGGGTTTGCATGAAAGGACAAGACTTTCGCTTATCGCTTTGCGCGTGGGCCAGATCCAAACCGGAAACAAGATCGCACCAATGGGTGTTGATAACGTGAGAGACTTCCAGCCCCAGCCAGCGAAGCGCAACTTCATTGGCGTAGACGACCTCGCAGTTGCTGTTCAAGCTGACGACACCATCGCCGGTGGCGTCCAGGATGCGGGCGTTGCGCTTATGAATCTCTTCGATAGCCAACTGATAGGTATGGCGTTGGGTCACATCGCGGCAATTGACGACGATCTCGTCGATACCGCGGGCTCCGCGTACCCGTTTGAGCGACACTTCCAGCCAGCAGTTCTTGCAATAAGCGCTGCTACCGCGCACCAGGATCGTCGACTGGGAGCCCAAGGTCTTGAGTTCGTGTTGAGTCCGGAGCAGCAGCGGAGCATCCTTGTCGGACACCATATCGGCGAAAGATTTACCCAGCAATTGCGAGGGCTCGATTCCCAGAAGCTCGCGACTGGCTGG
>VEPB01000053.1 GCA_012026715.1 Methylococcaceae bacterium
CCTTCAGCCGCATCCGTACCCGTCCGGAAAAATCACCGAGCCGGTACAGCTGGCTCTTGCGCGGGTAATGCTCGCCCATGGCCAGGGCCAGCCGCGCGATGCGCTTGGCGTCGTCACCGACCCGCTCCAGGTCGGTGATGGTCTTGAGGACCGCCACCACCAGCCTCAAGTCGCCGCCGGCGGGCTGGCGGCGTGCCAGCACCAGCGTACACTGTTCGTTGACCTCCACTTCGAGGGTGTTGACCCGGTGGGCGTTGCGGATGACCTCTTGAGCCAGATCCCCGTCATTTTCCACCAAGGCTTTCATGGCCAGGCCAATCTGTTCCTCCACCAGCCCTCCCAAGGCGAGCGCCTGGGAACGAATGCCGTCGAGCTCCTGGTCGAACTGCTTGGACGTATGGTGTCGGGTACTGTGGCCGTCGCCGGCGTAGGTCATCGGAGGGTCGGGCAGATGGATGTTGGATTCAGCATAGTCCCCTGGAGGCAAAAGGGAAACTTCTTAATTCGGAAGGCCAAAAGCCGGCATTCTGCGATACCCGTATGACCGGTTGATGACGTTGAATTAGTGGCCATCACATTGATTCCGTTGATCGGCCTCTATATCCTAAGGAGTCTGTCCGCGCTTTGCGGATCGCCGCCGACGCATCGTTCGAATTTCATCAACCCGACCCGTTCCTTGAATTTCATCCGATCCCGCCTACTGACAGCGCTGCTGGCCGGGTTCCTGGCCACCGCCCAGGCCGCCGAAAAACCATTCGAAGCCGCCCTGCAGCAAATCCAGGACGAGTGGGCCGAAGCGTTCTATCACCAGCCCGACGACCGCCAGGCAGAAGTCTATGAATCCCTGCTGCCGCGGGTTCGCAAGCTTGCAAAGGCACACCCGGAGCGGGCCGAGCCGTTGATCGTGGAAGCAGTGATCCTGTGTACCTATGCCGCCGCCGACTGGGGGCTCAGTTCGCTGACTCGGCTCGACCAAGCCCGCGAACTGCTCATCCGCTCCATGGACCGCGATCCCAAGGCCATGGACGCATCTGCTTACATCACCCTGGGAAATCTGTATTACCGCCTGCCCGGGTGGCCCATTTCCTACGGCGACGAAAATCAGGCGATCACATACCTGGAAGCCGCGGTGCGGCTCTACCCCGACGGCCTCGATTCCAACTACTTCCTCGGCGATTACTGGTTGCACGAAGGCAAGTATGACAAAGCCATCGGCTATTTCGAGAAGGCCGACAAGGCGCCGCTACGGGCCAACCAGCGGCTGTCCGACGAAAAGATCAAGCAGGAACTACAGGTTGCCCTGGCCGCGAGCCGCAAGCATCTGGCACCCCGTGCCGATTTTTTCTCCAGTCTGCTGCCCGACTTCAACGACGGCAAGAGCCACTGAGGTCCAACCATGAGCTATTCCCCGCTACGGCTCCGCAAGAATGAAGAAAGGCGCCTGCGCGCCGGTCACCTGTGGATCTTCAGCAACGAGGTGGATGTGGAGCACACCCCGCTGCGCCGTTTTTCCGCCGGCGACCTGGTTCGGGTGGAAGACAGCCGTGGCCAGGAGATGGGCGTCGGCTATGTGAATCCGGAATCCCTCATCGCGGCCCGCCTGCTGACCCGCAACCCCAAGGTCGAGATCGGTGCGGCCTTCATTGCCGGTCGCCTGCAGCGGGCCTTGGCGTTGCGGGATCGGCTCTATCACCGGCCATACTACCGGCTGGTCTATGGCGAGAGCGATGGCCTGCCGGGCTTGGTGGTGGACCGCTACGGCGAGGTGCTGGCGCTGCAGACCAATACCGCCGGCATGGACCGGCTGCAGCCGCTGATCGTCGATCAGTTGCAGATCCTGCTCAAGCCCCGCGCCATCGTGCTGCGCAACGAATCGGGCTTGCGCCAGCTGGAAGGTTTGGACACGGCCACTGGCCTGGTGGCGGGCGACTTGCAGGGCCTGGTGGAAATCGAAGAAAACGGCGTGCGGTTCCGTATCGACGTCCTCGAGGGACAGAAGACCGGCTGGTTCTTCGACCACCGCGACAACCGCGCCCGTGCCGCCGAATTGGCCAAGGGCCGCAAAGTGCTGGACTTGTTCAGTTACAGCGGCGCCTGGGGCGTCCAGGCCGCGGCCGCCGGCGCCGCGTCAGTTCATTGCGTGGACGGCTCGGAATCGGCGCTGGCCCTGGCCCGTGAGAATGCCAGGCTCAACGGTGTGGATGACCGGGTTGATTGCCAGCACGCGGATGTCTTCGATTTCCTGCGGCAGGCGCGGGAAGAGCGCCGCCATTACGACGTGATCCTGCTCGATCCCCCGGCCCTGATCAAACGCAAGAAGGACGCGAAAGCCGGCCTGGAAGCCTACCGCCGGCTCAACCAGGGAGCCCTGCAATTGCTGTCCCACGGTGGCGTGCTGGTGTCGGCTTCCTGTTCCTACCACCTGGCTTCCGACACGTTGCACGATCTGCTGCGGGCCACGGCACGCCAGCTGGACCGCCATCTGGTGCTGATCGGGCGCGGCGGCCAGGGGCCGGACCATCCGGTCCACCCGGCCATCCCCGAAACCGACTATCTCAAAGCCTGGTTCTGCGTATCGGGCCCCAGCCTTTAGACGATGCCCTGTTCCACCGCGTAGCGCACCAGCTGGGCGTTGTTGTTGAGCTGCAGTTTGACCAGCAGTCTGGCCCGGTAGGTGCTGACGGTGCGGCTCTTGATTCCCATGGCGTCGGCGATGCCGGACACGCATTCGCCTTTGGCCAGGCGCAGGAAAACCTGATATTCCTTGGGCGACAGCTTGTGGTGGCGGGGGAGGAAGCGGTGACGTCCGGAATCAAACACGATGTCGCCGGCGATCCGGGGGGGCAGGTAGCTTCCGCCGGCGGCGATCGTGCGAATGGCGTCGATCAGTTCGTGGGAGCTGCAGTCCTTGTCGACGTAGCCGTTGGCGCCCAACGACGCCGAAACCATGGCGTAGGTTTCCGCGGGATGCATGGAAAGCATCAGCACCCGCCCTGGAAAGCCGCTTTCCTTCAGCTTGCGCAGAATTTCCAGCCCGCTCAGGTCGGGAAAACTGATGTCCAGTAACACCACGTCGATGCCACCGGAACGGGTGAATTCGAGCGTTTCCGAACCGCTGGCGGCTTCCCCGCCGACCTCCAGGTCCGCGGCATCCAGCAGCAGGCGCCGCAAGCCTTGTCGAAACATCGTGTGATCGTCGGCGATCAGTACCCGGGTCATAGGCCGTGTTCTGTTTGCTTGAGTGGAACCCTGAGCCGGACGCGGGTTCCCCGGTCACCGAGCTGTTCGATTTCCAGGTAGCCGCCCATCAATCCGGCACGCTCGGTCATGCTGTGGCCGCCGCTGGGATAGTGGCCGTCAGATGCGCCGATCCCGTTATCGGTGATTTCGAGGACCAGTTCGTCACCGACGCTAGCTTTTACCGTAACCAAATTGGCCTGGGAATGCTTGGCCACGTTGGTGAGTCCTTCCTGCACGACCCGGTACAGTTCCGCCGCTCGGTGCGGGTCAAGCCGGGACAGTTCGACCGGCAGCTCCGGGTGGACGGCAATGTCGTGATGCTGGACGAAATCGCGGATCAGCCAGTGCAGCGCGCCCACCAGTCCCAGCTCATCCACCAGCGTGGGGCGAAGGCCGGCCACCACCTGGCGCGCCGTCCCCAATGATGCCAGGGCCAGTTCCTGCATGATCAGCAGCCGTTCCCGGTGTGCCGGCTCGTCGATTCGCTCCAGCAACCACTCGATATCCCGGCGCAGCGAGGCCAGCGACCCCCCCAACTCGTCGTGCAGTTCCCTTGCCAACTGGCAGCGCTCCTGCTGACGGGCGTGTTCGATGTGCAGCATCAGTTCGCGGATTTCCCTTTCCATTCGCTTGCGCTCGCTGATGTCCTGCTGGATGGCGACGAAATGAGTCACCGTCCGGCGGCCATCGTTCTCGACGATGGGGGTGATGGTCTGCTCCGCGACATAGAAGGAGCCGTCCTTGCGCCGGTCGGTGAGTTCGCCGCGCCAGGCTTTACCGGCGCGGATGCATTCGTGCACGGAGCGGTAGTATTCCTGATCCTGATGGCCCGACTTGATCAGTCGGGGGGTTTGGCCGATGAGATCCTCGCGGGCATAACCGGTGAGGTCGGCGAAAGCCTCGTTGACCCATTCGATGATGTTGTCGCGGTCGGTGACGAACGCCGCGCAGGCCGCTTTGCTCAACGCCGCGCTCAGCAGCGTCAGCCGGTCGTGCTCAGCCTGGGCGTTCACCGCCGGTTCCATCCGTTTGACGAAGCGGGCCATCAATTCCAGACTTGCTGGTGCCGTCAGCGTGTCTTCATCGCCCGCGCATAGCACCAGCGCCGCCGTGCCCCGATCCGCCACGGCCAGTGGCCAGATGCCGATGCGGACCACGCCATAAGGGGCGGCACTTCCGAACCAGAGAGAATAGGCCGGGTCGCCGGGGGACAGGATCAGCGGCCGGCCGCTCCGGAGGGGATTCGCCGGCCGGTGTCCTGCATCCATGCCCGCCCAACGCAGTTCCTCCTGGACCAGTTCCCGCAACAGGTCCGGCTGTTTGCCGGCGTGCGCCAGGATACGTAGCCCGCCACCCGGTTTCTCGCGGACGGCAAAGGCGCCAATCAGGTCGAACACCTCTGTCAGCGCGACACAGCAGGATTCGCACAGCGCTTCGATGCCGCCGGCCGGCCAAGTATCGCCGATCGCCTGCCGCAGTCTGTCCCAGCGCAGATCACGGTCAGCGCCGCTGCTGGCGCCGCCTATTCCGTGCATATCGGCGGACTCGGTGGAGCGTTCGCGCCCGATTTCGGCCGTGGAACGATCGCGACCGGCGGCGGCAGGGCAAGAGCAGGCTGAAACGTCATGGGATCGGTCTCGGCAAAGACAGGGACCGGCGCCTCGGTCGTCATCCCATGATCTGCCGCCCGCCGGGGCCGCCCCGATGTGTATCCGGGAGGCGGCCATTATGCCGCTGCCGTAGGATGTGGCCAACAATAAACTCCCGGAAGTCCCCGACGGATATTTCTGAGCGCAGTCCCGATGGGATCGCGTTGAAGCCCCTACCCAGGAACCTGCGGCCCATGGCCGCCCCTTTTTTCCTTCTCCCTCTGGGAGAAGGTGGCCCGAAGGGCCGGATGAGGGAGAGAGACCACTCG
>VEPB01000321.1 GCA_012026715.1 Methylococcaceae bacterium
ATGCGTCGGCCGATCATGGAACCAACTATCCACTGGATGGTTCGCGTGACCATGAGCACGCTGGTCATCCGCTGGTCATGATAAAGCCTGGTCGGCGTTCAGCGGTTACCCGGGGGCGAAATCTTGCCTTGCCGAAGGCTAAGTGTGACAATCCGGCGCGGCCGGCCGTGATCCAAACAGTGCTGGGGCGGGTGCTGACCAGCGTCCGAAGAACCTTTGATAGACCGATGGGTCAGAGGAGATTGCGATGAAGATCGATAACAAGAATGTCGCAGTGGCGATGATGTGGTCCTTGCTAGCGACGGCGGGCTCGGCCCAAGCCCAGGTTTTGCTGAAGGATGTCAGCGAAATTGCCGGGGAGTGGGTATTGGAGTCAGTCGCGCCGGCATTAGAAAAGCCACGGGTTCCGGAAAACCGCGTTTGGGAGTTCCGTTCCGATGGAACTTTGAAGACATCAGGATTTAACCGGCATTTTAATCGGGACGACGTGCAGCAATTCACCTTCAAAGTGGCGGACGGGATTATCAAGGCGGACAACCCAGGGCGTCCGGGTCGTACCACAGACTATAAAGTCTACGAAAAAACCAATGATTCCATGATCCTGCAGGGCGGACTGGAAGGGTTTTATTTCTTCAAGAAAAAATAACGAAAGATCGAGAGGAGTGGCGCAATGAACGAATTTCTCAAACCCTATTTCACCATTGATGCCGAAGATAAAAAGGTTTGGCTGGGTGTTTTAGGGGCAGGATTGATCGGGATTATCTTGTTGTCGGTATTTACCACAACGTCTTTTTTTTATTATCTAGAGCGCTACGTGGTCGCTCTGATGATGATCTTTCTGCCGGGCTACCTGGTTATGAAGATCTATTTTGATAAGCTGAGCCTGAGCGACAGTCGAGTGACCGATAAGGTCATGATGGCATTTGGTCTGTCCGTGCTTACCATGGTAGTTCCTTATTATCTGAGCACGTATTTGCGCCCGGCGTCTTTTAATACCGACGAAGATAAGATGCAGGCAATCAGTGATACTACTGTGGTGGTTGTTTTACTGCTGCTGGTGATCGGGATTTCGTTTGGTCTGAAGTATTATCAAAATCGCAATAACCAGTCGCAGTCTTGAGCGATTGACAAGCTATGTCCAGTAAAAACGGCGAGGAAAAAAGCCTCGGCATGCTGCAAGTCATCGGCAGTGTCTTGGCGGCCGGATTTGGAGTACAGAGTGAGAAAAATCGAGAGCGAGACTTTAAGACCGGCTCGAGCAAGCATTTCATAGTTGTCGGACTGGTGGCAACCCTATTATTTGTGATCACGTTGTATACCATAGTCCGTCTCGTACTTGCCTTTGCGGGCGTTTAAACCCATCTCTGCCGGCTGTCTTCTTAGGCGGCCGGCGCACGCTTGACCCCCTTTTTAATCGAAGGCTGCCTGCGCGGTTCGGCAAAGGGACATTGTAGTGTCGAAGGCAGTATTTAGTTCCGGAGAATGTTCCCTGTGCCGAGTAAGGCAGAAAATCAGAGTGACGCGGAAATTTCCCGCCTGAAGCAATCCGTAGCCGATGCCTTGGTCGAAGCGGCGCGCATGGGCGCCAGCGGAGCCGAAGTCGGGTTGAGCATGGACCACGGCCTTTCGGTGACGGTGCGGCTGGGCGAAATCGAAACGGTCGAACACCATCGCAGCCAGGGGTTAGGCGTGACGGTTTATTTTGGTCAACGCAAAGGTTCCGCCAGCAGTACCGATATCCGACCGGCGGCTATCCAGGAGACGGTCGCGGCGGCTTGCCGCATCGCTCAGTACGCGGCCGAAGATCCTTATGCGGGATTGCCTGACGAGGAATATCTTGCTCGTCAGGTGTTGGATCTCGATCTCTTCCATCCGTGGAACATCGATGTGGAAGATGCCAAGCGCATGGCACTGGAATGCGAGTCGGCGGCGCTCGATTACGATCCGGCAGTGACGAATTCGGAAGGAGCAAGCGTCGACACGCATCAAGGGCTCCGTGTTCTCGGAAATAGCCTCGGCTTTTTACATGGATTCCGCAGCAGCCGGCATAGTCTGAGCTGCTCGGTGATCGGTGAACGGGGTGACAGCATGCAGCGAGACGATTGGTGGACTGCGGCACGTTCGGCTTGCGATCTCGAATCGGCGGCGGCAGTGGGCCGGCAGGCGGCGGCCAGGACGATTCGCCGATTGAATGCCCGCTCACTGGAAACGCGGCATTGCCCGGTGATCTATGCGGCGGACGTCGCTTCCGGGTTGTTGGGGCACTTTATCGGGGCTATCCGTGGAGGAAACCTTTACCGAAAATCCTCTTTCCTGCTGGATTGTCTAGGAAAATCCATTTTTCCAGCCCATATTCACATTCATGAACAGCCTCACCTGCCTCGTGCCTTGGGCAGCACTCCGTACGATGGAGAAGGGGTCGCGACGCGGACGAGGGACTTGGTACAAAATGGGATTTTGCAGTCTTATGTATTGAACAGTTATTCCGGTCGCAAACTTGGATTACCCACGACAGGGAATGCGGGTGGTGTACATAATTTAACCTTGGATGCCGGAAACTTGGACTTGGGCGGATTGCTACGTAAGATGGACAGGGGGCTTTTGGTTACTGAATTGATGGGTCAAGGCATCAACATGGTGACCGGCGATTATTCGCGGGGCGCCGCCGGGTTTTGGGTGGAAAACGGTCAGATTCAATATCCGGTCGAAGAAATTACCGTGGCAGGTAATCTTAAACAGATGTTCCTGGATATACAGGCGGTTGGCAATGATGTTGACTTGCGGGGCAACACGCGCACGGGCTCGATATTGATTGGAGAAATGACCCTCGCCGGGAATTAGAGCAAATAGGGGTGGGTGGCTATAAAGCCGTGAACCTTGGCTTTCGGCTTAAAAGCTGGTGGTTGCCAGGGGGAGTCCGCCAATCCAGCCAAGTGCCGGGCCAACCAGAGCGCCTGATGGCGGATTGGTGTCACATAAGCGTAGAGACGGCCATCGGAGCATTCGGCGGCATCGCCAATGGCATAGACATCATCTGCACTCGTGGTAAGAAAAGGGTTTACCAGAATTCCCCGGCCAGTGGCTATTCCCGCTGCTTTCGGCAGTTCGATCCGTGGTTTAAATCCGCACGCAACCAGGATGCCGTGAAAGCCCGTTTCCGTGGTGTCGGCAGTCAGAACCGCGAGGTTTCCCGGCGCCCCCGCAAAGCCAAGGACTTTTGCTTCTAATCGGACATCGATCTGGTCCGTTCTCAGAACGCTTAGCAATGTGGCGGAGTCCTCTTCAACTAACTGGCGCTCCATGAGTCTGGGTAGTGCATGGAATAGGATGACTCTGTCGCCGGCACGGGGCAGGTCGGAGGCTACTTCGCAGCCAATAAGACCGCCACCGATCACAGCCCAGCGAGGTTGGACGCCAGCATGTTGAAGCTCGGCCCTGAGTCGACGCAGTTCCAGCAAGTCAGCCAGACTGTTGAGTACCCGGTAGGATTCCTCGCCATTCAAAAATGGGGCTGGGACCAAGGCGGCAGAGCCCGGCGCAAGGACCAGCTTGTCGTAGCGGAGCGATTTGGTCTTTCCGGATCCACTGCTGAGAGTAACCCGATGCTTAACGGGATCAAGGGCTGTCACTTCAACACCGCTCTCCACCCGGATTCCCGATTGCTCCATGTCCGGGAAGCGTCGCATGATGATCCTCGTCTCGATGTCGTCGCGGGTAAACCCGTGAGAGAGAAGGGGGCGGGAGTAGTAGCCCGCGGTTTCAGTCGTGACAACCGTGATTGAGTCAGCCGGAACCAGCTTGTGAAATTCTTCCGCGAAGCTCACCCCGGCAATACCCGAGCCGACGACTAATACGTCCACGGCAGCCTCCTCAGATGACCATCAGATCGAAATCAGCCTTGCCCGCGCCGCAGTCAGGGCAGACCCAATCGTCAGGGACATCGGCCCAGCGGGTGCCCGGCGGAATATCATTTTCCGGATCGCCAAGCTTTTCATCGTAGACATAACCGCACACGACACAGACGTATTTTTTGAATTCGGACATGGTCGTCTCCAATCAGGTCATCTGTTTGGCTGTGGCATAGATTTCTTCGGCATCCAGGATGAGGTCATTTTGCTCAAAGAGTCTCGCTATACAAGCGCGATGGAGGGCTAATTTCAACGGGCCAAAACCGATTGCTCCCCAGATCGCTTTGCCATGGCGTAGAGTTCCTTTGTCCATCATGTCGGTTCCACCGATACCCAAAGGAGGCGTTGCGTTGGCATCGGCTAACAGTTCTAAAGTTGGGTGGTTTTGCCAATGCTCCGGTTCCAGTAGCGTGACGCCGGCAGCGCCAGTTGCGAAAACGACGTGCGCGCCGGTGATCGCGGCAGCCCTTGTCTCAGTATCGGCAGCTTCGATCGCTTGAATTCGTATGCCGAATCGCTGTTCCAGGGATTCGCATGCTTGTCGAGCCCGATCGATTTGTCTCGAGGTAATTGCTACTTCGGCACCTTCCTTGGCCATCATCACCGCGGCGCGCTGACCGACAGGGCCGGTGCCGGCGAGTATGACCGCTTTCTTCCCGGCCAAGGATCGGCCTGCCGCCAGTCTGGCAACCGCAGCGGCCGCTGTGGTGTTGCAGCCGCTCGTATCCAGCATGACGGAAACTCGGAAATCCTTAAAGAATTTTTTTGTAACAGCGGACAACAGCTGCTCGCCTTCTGCCAGGTCGCTGCCACCGATAAAGATGGCAGTGAATCGTTTTTGCTTCGGTGGCCGCGTAAAAATAGTACCTTCAACCAAAGAGCCGACGTTTTTGGGAGTCAAACCGCCGTGGCTGATAACATGATCAGCACCGCCGTCATAAGCCACGACAGTGTCGAAGCTGGAAGGAAAATGGTCCGTATCGAACTGAAACAATAGTTTTTTCATTGCTTGTGACCGTCTGGGACGGTTCTTAACAATAGGCCGCCGCCGGCTCGTTGAGCTGTCGGTCGGGTGTTTATAATGGGCCAGCTAGTTTACGCATTCAGCCATCAAAATTGGAGCCCCGGTCTATGATCATCGACCAACCAGTCCACGTGTTCCTTGAACAACTCTCCAGCAAATCACCGACACCCGGCGGCGGCAGCGCAGCAGCCGTGATCGGGAGCATGGGGGCCGCTCTGGTAGGCATGGTTTGCAATCTCACCGTGGGGAAGAAGAGCTACGAATCGGTCGAGGACGATATGCGAGCGACCTTAGCGGCAGCCGAGGATTTGCGCGAGCGGCTCGTGTTTCTGGTTCGTGCCGACATGGAAGCTTTTGACCGGGTGATGGCGGCCTATGCATTGCCGAAGGATAATGAAACCTTACAGCAAGCTCGAAGCTCCGCCATTCAGGAGGCTTTGAAAGGAGCGACCGAGGTCCCGCTTGCTTGTGCGCGTGCCTGCGCGGATGTCATCCGAATTAGTCGGGTTGCGGCGGAATTGGGAAACCGCAATATCATTAGTGACGCAGGAGTTGCGGTTCTGGCTGGCTATGCCGGACTCAAGGGGGCAGCGCTCAATGTTTACGTCAACACCGCCGCCATCAAAGATCAGGCCTTCGTTTCAGAAAAATTAAGTGAACTTAATGCTTTGCTGACGGGTTTGGACGTTGCTACCGAAGAAATTTACCACGAGGTGCAAAGCCGGCTGTGAAATCGCGCTTCGTCTGGAATGCCGAAACGGTAATGGCGGCGCAGTTTCAGGGGGCGATTTGACTCGGGTGCTCAGACGATGCGTATCCGTCGCTATTGTGGCTGACCCAACGGGAAAGACTACCTTGATCGAGGAATTCCTGCTTCCAGAATGGGGCGCGTTGCTTCAGTTCATCAATGATGTAGCGGCACGCATCCAGGGCGTCACCCCGATGGGAGGACCACACTGCAACCAGGACGATTGGCTCGTTTAAGCTGATTTCCCCTACCCGATGGATGATCAGGCAATCAAGTAGCTTCCAGCGTTGCTGG
>VEPB01000254.1 GCA_012026715.1 Methylococcaceae bacterium
GTACCGACAGGGATCGATCGTCGAATCTGCCTTCCATCAATAAATTCGCGGCAGGCAAATTTCCTGATCCAAACAGGGACGCAGCGCTTGCCCGGAATTGAGATTTCGAACGTGATCAGCGGTGAGCATGGGCAACAAGCTTCCAGGCGGCATGGAATTTTTGGCGCGCAAAGGCGCTGACTCTTTGAAGTAAGCAATCGTAATCGCCAACCTCGGCCAACAATAGTCGTCGCCGACTGACGACAATGTAAGGCTCGCCCTACATTTTTTGTCGCTGCGCAAGGTAAACTGCAGATCGCAGAGAATGGCCAAGGACTTACGACCCTGACTGACCCCAAGACCCCGAGAGTCTTTGTTTCGTCCACCGCGGAGGACCTGCAGGAATTTCGCCAGGCGGCGCAGCAGGCTCTGCTGGAGAACGATTGCTTCCCCGTCATGCACGAATACTGGCCGGGGGCCGATAACCCGCCGCTGGACGAGTGCCTGGCCCGGGTGGACGGCTGCGATCTGCTGCTGGCCATCGTCGCCAGACGCCACGGCTGGACCCCGGCGGGCCAGGCGGAGGGCGAGTTCAAGAGCATCACCCGGCTGGAATGCGAACGAGCAAACGGACGGGTGGACATCATTCCCTTCTTCGTGGACGAAACGGCTAGCTGGCCCGAGGACAAGACCGAAGACTACCGGCTCACAGCCGCCTCGCTGAAGGGCGAGTACGACGAAATCCCGAAACTGGCCCGGGAAATCCCCCGCAACAAATTGGCCCTCGAAGACTTCAGACAATGGCTGAGCGACGGCCGCCAGCGGCGGCTATTCGCCAATCCCGAGCAATTGCGGCTGGAGATCCACAAGGCGCTCACCCGCTGGCGCGGCGAGCATCCGGAGTTCCAATCCGCCAAGCGGGTGCCCGGCTTCGATCCGGCCGGCTACCGCCATTGGCTGCAGCGGCGCTGCGAATCGGTGGAACTGCTGGGGCTGGACCCGAAGGATGCGATGAACACCCGGCTGCAGCAGGTCTATGTGCCGGCCAGGGTGGCTTGGGATAACCCCGATCCGGCGCAACTGGAGCGCTTGGGCATCCTCATGGATGACCAGCACGATGCGCCGGATCGGCGTCGCATCGAACTTCCCCTGCTGCACCGCCTCAGCTGCGAGTCGCTCTACGTGCCGGGCTCGCCCGGCGCCGGCAAGACCACCTTCTGCCGCTGGCTGGCCCTGGTGGCGGCCGCGGGCCAGCTGCCGGCTCACCCCATTCCGACACCCGACGACTTCTCCGAAACCCTGCCCGCCGATCTGCAGGGCCGGCTGCCGGTACTGTGCCATTTGCGCGACCTCAACGACCACAGAGACCTGCTCCGGGGCAGCGGGCGCTGGAACCGCAAGCAACTGGAAGATGCCCTGGCGGCCTGGCTGGACCGCACCCAGCCCGGAGAACTGACTGGCAACGCCTGGCGGGCGCTGATGGACCGGGGCGACTGTTTGCTGATCCTGGACGGCGTCGACGAGCTGCAGAGCCTTTACCGCGACGGACCGCAGTCGCACCGGCCGCGCGCCAACTTCCTCAGCGGTCTGGCCGATGCCCTTCCCGCCTGGCAGAGAAAGAACAACTGCGTGCTCCTCACCAGCCGGCCCTATGGCCTCGGCGAAGCCGACCGCCGCCGGCTGGGTCTGACGGCGGCGGAGCTGCTGCCGCTTAAAGAGCCGCTCCAGCATTGCTTCATCCGGCGCTGGTACGCCGCCGTGGACCCGGCCCATGCCGAGGAGAAGAGCGAAGGCCTGATAGCGCACCTGGACGAGCGCGCGGACCTGAGCGAACTGCAGCAAAGCCCCATGCTGCTGACGGCGCTGTGCGTCAAGTACGACGAAGGCCGGCGGCTGCCGCGCGACTTCCACCTGCTGTACCACAGCGTCATTGGCCAGGTGCTGCACGGCCGCTATCCGGAGACCACCGATCAGCAGGCGGTGCGGCGGCGCTTGGCCGCCGTCGCCTTGGGCATGCACACCGGAGACGCGGTCACGCAAGAGCGTTCGGCTCCCGAGGCCGCGGTGTCCTACGACGAACTGGACCGCATCCTGGCCGCCTATGCCGGCGAGGAACCGGCCAGCGAGGGCGGGGCCAACCGCGCCGCGGAGAAGCGGGAAGACCTGATTTCCCGCTCCGGCCTGCTGCTGCCGCGCGGCGAGGA
>VEPB01000535.1 GCA_012026715.1 Methylococcaceae bacterium
CCGTTGATCTGAAAGCCATCGTAACAAGTCGGTCATCTGCGGTAAATGGCGGGTCGAAACTCTTTCTTTTCAGATTGCTTCTATCTGTCGGGCTGTGGCCTATCCCGAAGAAGTTTCTGGCTATTATTGCCTAAATGCCGGAGTTGCGGCGGGCTTCGCCCTGTCTCGGCTGTCCGGTTTTTCATCATCGTAACCCCTGGAGATCGCTGCCATGTCTGGTGCCGCACGTATCCGCAATTGGGTTCTCTGCTTGATGGCCATGGCGGTGCTGCTGCCCGCCATGGCTTGGGCGGAGACATTTAAGATCAAGACTGTCGCCAAGGGACCCGGTCGTATCGTCGGGACGAGAAGCGTGGAGCAGGGAGGTGAGCTGACGTTTAGCTTCACCCCGAAGGGCAACGTCTACGAAGTACGTGAAGTCATCGTCGATGGGGATTCGAAGGGTGCGCCGACGGAGTACACGTTTTCCAATGTGACAGAAAATCACAAACTCACCGTCATCTTCCGAAAGAAAACTTTCGCGATCAGCGCCACGATATGGAACGACCAGGGCGGCGGTGCATTCCGGCCGGCCGGCGACCTGAAGGCGGTTTATGGCAGTTCCAAGGTATTCAGGGCGAAACCCTTTGCCGACGCCGTAGCCAGCTTATCCGTCGACGGCACGTTGGTGAGAGAAGGCGAGCCGGGCAAGGCCATCAGCTACAAGTTGAAAAGGATTACCGACAACCATACGGTGGTGGCCCGCTTTGGCCAAGCTGGGGGGAATCACCCGCCGGCGGCCGATTCGATCAGCCAGGCGGCCGATCCGGCTGTGCCCTATGCGCAGATTCAGTTGACCGGATCGGATCCGGATAGCGATACGCTCAGCTACGATTTGGTGGGTCCCGACAGCGGCAACGGCTATGACCTGGCCTACGTCAATCCCGAGAGTGGCGAGCTTTATGTAAGCCTCACCGCCAATCCCGATCCTAACGCCAATCCGACTGACGCCTGGACTGTAGAGCTTCCTTACCGAGTGTCCGACGGGCAGCTCTACAGCGCTCCGGCGACCGTTTCAATCCTGGTCAAGGCGAAGGGTGGCGACAAGGGCACCGGTGGTCAAACCGTTGATCCCCAAACCTATGCCGGTTTCGACAAAACGCGTTTGTCTTCCAATCTGCTGGGCGCCCCAGGTGGAGCTCCGACGGAACCGCCATCCGTCGACCTCAGTTCCAGCTTCCCGACGCCCGGCGATCAGGGTCAGCAGGGCAGTTGCGTGGCCTGGGCAACGGGTTACGCCTTGAAGAGCTACCAGGAAGGCGTGGAAATGAAGTGGTCGCTCAATACGACGTCCCACTTGTTCAGTCCGGCGTTCATCTACAACCAGGTCAACGGCGGCCAAGACGGCGGCTCGCAGATTTACGACGCCCTCGACCTGATCATCGCGAAGGGTGCCGCGACCTGGGATTTGATGCCTTATACCGACCAGAACTTCACTGATCAGCCGAGTGCGGAAGCCATGGCCGAAGCGGCCAAGTTCAAAGGGCTCAAGCGCTACACCCTCAGTACCCTGAGCGACCTCAAGGGAGCGTTGGCGCAGCGCAAGCCGGTGGTCCTGGGAATCGATGTGTACGACCAGTTTTATAATCTGAAAGGACCGGATTCGGTCTACAACTCCAAGGCGGGTAACAACAACGGCCCCCACGGCAAGCACGCCGTGACCGCGGTCGGCTACGACAACAACAAATACGGCGGAGCCGTCAAGGTCATCAATTCCTGGAGCACCAACTGGGGCGACAATGGCTTCTTCTGGATGCCCTACAGCTTCTTTCCCGAGGTGACCTTCCAAATGTGGGTGTTGGACGATGGCCCCAACGACAACGTGAACCCGACTCCCGATCCGGTCCCGCCTCCCTCGGGAAAGCTGCCTGATCTCCAGATCGCCAGTTGGTCCGCGAATCTCGACTACTCCATTGGCGGCAAGGGTGAGTTGGAATACAAGGTGGTCAACGGCGGCGAGGCCGATGCGCCAATAGGCACCACGGTCGCTTTCCTGCTGTCCACGGACATTCAGATCACGCCGGCCGACACCTATGTCGTGTACGAGTCGTTTGATTTCAGCTTGGCGCCCGGTCACAATGGCTACAGAAGCATCGCCGGTGGAAATGGCATTTCCTTCGACATTCCAGCCGACTTGGAACCTGGCGATTATTACCTGGGGCTGCTGGTGGACGATATGAATGCCATCACGGAGTCGGACGAGACCAATAACAGTATGCCCAGTATTGATGTCGGGCACTTTGCCAATAACTCCAGCGATCTGGAGGTCTATACCTGGTATGCCAATTGGGATGACTTTACCGGAGCGGCCAGCCTGACCTATCGTATCGACAACATCGGTGGGGCAACGGCGCCGGGAGGCTGGGAGGCCGCCCTGCTGTTGAGTCAGTCGGAAAATCTATCCAGCCCCATCGTGCTGGCGAGGGACGACACCTTCAACGATCCCTTGCCGGCAGGGAATTATTACTACCGCGACGGTAGTTTCCAAGCGCCCAGTCTCGATTTCAATGTTTACACCGATGTAAATGGGCAGGGTTATCCGGCGGGGTATTACTATATGGCCTTCGTCGCCGATTCTTCCGACGTGGTGAGCGAATCGGACGAGCTCAACAATTACTCCTATTCCAATAGCTGGTTTTACAATCCGGGTAGTTTCGGCGCTCAACGCCGGCAATTGTCCTTGCCCTCGCAGTTAGGCTTTGCCGGAATCGACCAGACCGCGGCCGCTGCCAAGAAGGAGGCCTACAATGGCCGCATTCTGCCGGACAAGCTGGCGGGCGTCCGCCGTGTCCGCATTCACGAGAATGCCGATGGCGTCCGGACTATGGAACTGCTGCCGCAATCGGGCGACGGGGCGCGAACCGCCAAGGCGCAGAGTCACAAATTCAGCAAGACCCTGCATGCCGCTGACCAGAGCGTGTTCCCCACGGTTAACCGCAAGCCGCTGCCGCCGGCAGCAGCCCAATGAGGGGGGTGGCCGCTCTGGGGTTCAGGCTGGTTCTGGGGTGGGCCGCCGTTGCCGCCATGGTGTCCGGGTGTCGCGCCGAGCGCGCGCCCGGCGCCGGTTTGCCCAACCCGGCGGTGGTGAAATGCCGCGACGACGGTTGGCGGACCGAGCCGACGCTGGTCAACGGCATACCTTCCGGTACCGTCTGTGTCGATCCGGCGACGGGAACTCGCTGCGAGGCCTGGAGCTATTTCCGGAAGGAATGCCCGCCACGAGGGTCGCCGGCCGCCGGTTCGATGGAGCCGGATGCCGCGGGTGGTGAGCGCACCGGTAAATAGCCAGGGTGCCGCTCGCCACAAGGCGGCGATCGGCCCGATTCGGCAGCATCCATCCGGGGCGGGTACTCAAGCTCAATCAGCCCATCGTTCCGGGGTGGGGCGGTGGTCTAACCGAGGGCTGACTATACTTGACGTCGGTACCCGCCCACACCACCGTCATGCGCAATTCCCAGGCGTTTTCCTTGATCGAGCTGATGTTCGCCGTGGCCGTCGTGGGCGTGCTGGCCCTCATCGCCATTCCGGGCTATCGGGGCTACATCGATCGGGCCAACACCAAGAAGGCGATGGCAGACCTGCTTACGATCGAAGGCGCGGTCACCAAGTACCAGACGGCGAACTTCCAATATCCGCCCAGCCTCGATGCGCTGCCGTCCATCCCCCGGACCGATCCGTGGGGGCGAGCCTATGTTTATCTCAACATCGCCGATGGCGGGCATGGAATCATGGGTCAGGTCCGGAAGGACAAGAACCTGAATCCGGTCAACACCGACTTTGATCTCTACAGCCTGGGCAAGGACGGTGCGACGGCGAAACCATTCACGGCCAAGCAGAGCCACGATGACGTCGTGCGCGCC